>DESS01000255.1:27162-48084 GCA_002361335.1 Richelia sp. UBA3308 | reverse complement strand
TCTGCCATCTGCCTTTTTTGTAACCTACTTTAAAACATCAATTTTTCTGGCAATGGGAAAACCAATGTGGCGATTGCGCTTAGGTATTTTGAGTTCAACCTTAAACGTTATTGGCTTTTTTATCGCTGTGCGCTGGGGGATTGTTGCTGTTGCTCTTGCTTACCTTACACGTGCTTGCATAATGTTTCCTATTAGCCAAGGGGTGGTAAGTAAATTAATTAATATTACTTTTAGGAAATATTTACAGCAGTTTATACCATCGGTAATTGGTGTTTTAGTCATGGTTTTAGTAATTATGTGCGTCCGTATTTTGGTGGTAAATTCCCTTGGTTCAATAGGTACAGTCCTTTGTGGCTCAATTATTGGTGCAATCTTTTATTGTGCAGTGCTGTACTATTTTCAACCAAATTTATTCCGAAAGTTATGGGAAATATTAGTTCTGGCATCAACAAAGACTAAGGCTTGAAATACCTAAATCGTCAATCATAAATCCAAAATGAACAATTCTAATAAAAGTCATAATATTGATTCAAAAATTACGATAAAATTGTTTGGAAATATTGATTATTCTAAAATTATTTTTCCTACAATTGTTTTACTTTGTGCTGCAATTATATCTCGGTTACCTTATGAATTTCACAGACTATTATTTTCAACGGGAAAACTCGGAGCAATTGACTTAATACAACGCTATGAAGAGGTAAAAATATGGTTTTCCGGAGAACATGTTTATAGTATACTCAATAGTGCTGTTTATCCTCCAGCCAGCTATTTGATCATGTGGCCTTTTATGGGCTTTGATTCTTGGGAATTAGTCAGATGGATTTGGGCAATTTCAAGTATAATATTCCTTGCTATATTTATCAAAATTATACTTAAAGATAACTCAATAAATAGTCCACTTTCAAAGACATTTTGGACTTTATTTATCATTGCTCATTACTCAACAGGTATAACTATTGGTAACGGTCAGTTCACCATTCATCTGATGGCAGCTTTCGTTGCCTGCATTACATTAATTTCTTCAAGGCAAAGTGAGTGGAACAAAAGTATCCTTGGGGGTTTATTAGCTGCACTATCATTAATTAAACCAACAGTAGCACTACCGTTCATGTGGCTAGTTTTATTTATACCCAATAATATTTATCCAGCTTTAGCTACTGTACTAATTTATATATTCATTGCTATTGTTGCTTCCTCGTTTCAACAACAAGGAATTTTTGAACTCCATCTTGATTGGTTTTCTCTTGGTATGGAAGGTGCTAGTTGGAGTTCAAAAAGTTCAATAGTTAATTATGATAGCAATTTACTATTAGGTAAAGACATTGGTTATGGAGACATTCATAGCTTACTTGGTGCGGTAGATATGAGTAATTTGGCTTTACCTGTGTCGTTAATTATATTAGCTTTATTAGGCTTATGGATTTATTTTCATCGACATTGTAATATTTGGCTCTTGATGGGAGTCACCGCTATAATTTCTCGAATTTGGACTTATCATCGTGTTTATGATGATATGCTAATTATTCTGGCAATATTTGCAGTATTATCCATATTAAGAAATAAAATAAATCTCGAACGTGAGAAGCTAGGAAGATTTTTATTAGTAACTTTGATAATCTCTTCTCTTGTTCCTGCGAGTTTGCGACTATTACCATCACCATGGGATTTATTCTTTAAATTAGGTCAACTAACCTTATGGATGAGCACATTACTTTACTTGGTAAATTCAGCTTCTAAAGAAAAGCGAGATACAGCAAATTTATACAATTACAAAATTCATAATTTTCGGTCATCTCTATGAGTAAGATTTTTAAACTCACCTCTATACTGCTTGCCACTTTTTGTTATTTATTAGTTTCATCCCATTCAATCTCTGCTCAAGAAATAAATTTATTTAGTCAAAATTTGAATGATTTTGATGAAAAGCTAATTGACAAAATTTCGGATACTGTCTTGGATCAAGATATAAAAGTAACATTGCGTTCTCTGGCTCAAAAGCATAATCTTTTTATTGGCTCCGCAGTTAACGTTAAAGCTTTGAGTAAAGATTTTTTGTATAGAGATAATTTATCTCGAGAGTTTAATATAATTA
This sequence comes from Richelia sp. UBA3308, assembly GCA_002361335.1. Lineage (GTDB taxonomy): Bacteria > Cyanobacteriota > Cyanobacteriia > Cyanobacteriales > Nostocaceae > Rivularia. The sequence goes on along the minus strand of DESS01000255.1, from coordinate 45,989 downwards.
CGGCAGAAAATGCGATGAAGTTTAAGTACTTGCATCCAAAAGCTAATTATTTTGACTTTACTAAAGCGGATTATCTAATGGCTTTTGCCTCAGCGAATCAAATGGAGGTTAGAGGACATACTTTGGTTTGGCATTATGCACTTCCTGATTGGCTCAAAGAAGGAGATTGGACAAGAGATGAGTTAATTGGTATTTTAGAGAATCAGATCAAGACGGTAGTTGGACGTTACCGAGGACAAATCATCGCTTGGGATGTAGTAAACGAAGCTATTGCCGATGATGGTACTCTACGCAATTCTTTTTGGTTAGAGAATATCGGTCCAGAATACATAGAAATGGCATTTAGATGGGCTTATGAAGCCGATCCCAATGCTTTACTTATTTACAATGATTATGGAGCTGAAGGTTTGAATCGTAAATCTGATGCCATATATCGCTTGATCAAATCTTTGCTTGCAAATAATGTGCCAATTCATGGAATTGGGCTGCAAATGCATATCCCGGTTGACTCCCCACCTAATGTACGAGATGTAGCCGACAACATGAGTCGCTTTGCCAATTTAGGCTTACAGGTTCACATCACAGAGATGGATGTAAGAATCAAAAAGCCTTCTGTAGTTAGTGATTTTCAAGAGCAAGCTAAAATTTATCGAGACATACTACGTAGTTGTTTGTTAGTTGAAAAATGTAATACATTTGTTACCTGGGGCTTTAGCGATCGCTATTCATGGATACCCGATCACTTTAAAGGTTGGGGGGATGCTCTTCTTTTTGATCGAAGTTACAAAGCTAAGCCTGCCTATTATAAACTCCTCGAAGAATTAGCTGATTATCAAAAACAATAGCAATAGCCTATTGGTTTTTTAAGTCAACTTTGCCTCGTTTATGGTAAGAACAAAAATTTCTTCCTCCTCTGCTTCCTTAGTTCCCTTTGCTTGTCTAAACAAATTAATTTCTTAACTCAACCATATTGCTCCTTGCTTAACTTTACTACCGCTTCAAATTTATCAACCCATGAATTTTCAAAACTTTGAATTCTCAATTATCATACCAACCTACAACCGCCCCGAGCACTTGCAACAATGCCTCCAAAGCATTGCTCTATTAGACTATCCACGCCACCGCTTTGAGGTCATTGTAGTGGATGATGGCAGCCGAATGTCCCTCAAACCGATCGCAGTAAAATTTGAAGATTGTATCTCAATAAACTTGATTCGGCAGCCTAATGCAGGTCCCGCCAGTGCGCGTAACGCTGGAGCAGCGGCAGCCCAAGGTGATTACTTGATTTTTACCGATGACGACTGTCAACCTCACCCGGACTGGCTTAAAGCTTTGGCAGAAGTTTTAAAGGATTTCCCTAATGTCTTGATTGGTGGTTATACAATAAATGCCCTTGCCGATAATCTCTATTCCACCGCCAGTCAATTACTGATTGATTATCTCTACGACTACTACAACCAAAGCAAAGGGCAGGCAACTTTTTTTGCTTCCAATAACTTCGCGGTATCCCGTAGCCTTTATCAGCAACTGGGTGGATTTGACACCAGTTTTCCCTTAGCGGCTGCAGAAGACCGGGAATTTTGCGATCGCTGGCTACATCGGGGTTTTCAGATGCATTACGCTCCGGCTATGCAGGTTTATCATGCTCACACTCTTACAGTGTCTTCCTTTTGGCGGCAGCATTTCAACTATGGTCGAGGAGCCTTTTATTTTCACAAAGTTCGTAGTCAGCGTCAGTCCCAAACAATTAAAGTAGAACCCCTAAGATTTTACTTCTGGTTGCTCGCTTATCCCTTCTCTCAACAGCAAGGTTGGCGAACTTTAAGTCTATCTGGACTGTTTTTACTTTCCCAGGTTGCTAACGTGGCTGGTTTTTTCTGGGAAAGACACCGTCGCAAATCAAAACAATCTACCATGGCGGTGACTTCTAATAGTTAATTTCCATGGCGCGATCGCCGTTCCTACCAGAAATTCTTGGGTAATTTGATTTTTTAATTTGATTTTTTAATTGATTTTATGTAAAACTAATGCACTAAAAGTTGGGGTTTGGGGACTGCCGAAGCCAATCGCGATCTACCAGTTGCGTAGATATTAATACTTATTTGACAAGAGTAAAATAAATACTTGATTTTTATTTTATTACGTGTTTATATTTTAAGCGTTGAAATAGCAAAAGCTGAAAAAATCACTATATATAGCTAAAAGACTGGAGTATACATGAATTAATGTTTTTTTATTTATTTTATAAACAGGAATTAGTTTAAAAATGAAAGTATCTTCAATCACAATTTCTATTGTGATTCCTGTCTATAATGGCGGAGAGAGTTTTAGCAAGTGTTTAGCCAGCATAAGAGACAGCCTGAGTCCGATGGACGAGGTGATTGTAGTATCTGACGGTGACACGGATGGCTCTTGGGAAGTGGCCCAAGCCTTTGGGGCAAAGGTGTTTCGGTTACCCACTCCAGGAGGTCCTGCCCGCGCTAGAAATGTAGGCGCAAAGGCTGCTCAGGGAGATATTTTGTTCTTTGTGGATGCGGATGTGACACTCCATGGGGACACGTTAAATCTGATTGAGCAGCAATTTGAGCAATCACCAGAATTAGCGGCGTTAATTGGCTCCTATGACGATGCACCGGGTGCTAAAAACTTCTTATCTCAGTACAAAAATCTATTTCACCATTACACTCATCAGATGTCGTCAGAAGTTGCTTTTACTTTCTGGGGTGCGTGTGGGGCAATTCGTCGATCAGTATTTCAGGCTATTGGTGGGTTTGACGAAAGTTATCGCAAACCTTGTATCGAAGATATTGAGTTGGGTTACCGACTCAAGAGGGCAGGCTACTCTATCCGTCTTTGTAAAAACATTCAAGTTAAACATCTTAAACGCTGGGAGACGATATCTCTGCTCAAGGCAGAAATTTTTTACAAAAAAGGCATCGGCGTGATGGGCAGATGGCAGAAGGTAAGAGGTATTGATTAAAACTTTAGTTCCTATCTTAAGTCTCAGTAAAAAAAAGAAACAATATTTTAAGACGCGCAGCGCGATAAATATTTATGTCCTTATTTCAATCTCACGTTTTTAAACGTGAGTCCCATCACGCCGACTGCCTACTTCCTTCTGCCTTCTGAACGAGCCTTGCCTTGGACAGAATTGATTTTGCGCCATCGCCACTTTGATGCAGATCTGAATCTCAGCCACAGCAATCGTTTAAGTGTCGTGTTTGTTTTTGCGTTGATAGGGAGTTTAGTTGCCAGTAAATCCATTCCCTGGTTGTTGATAGTTACAGCCGCTCTCGTTCTAGGCTTACTGGTATTGAATATGGATGTTTATCGGTTTTTTTACAATAAGCGGGGCTTTTTATTTACTAGTCGGGTTATTCCCTGGCACTGGCTCTACTTTCTCTACGGAGGAATTGCCTTTGCCTATGGCACACTGAGTTACTATTTAGGTCGCTTAGGTTTGGTGGATTAACTAGTACAACAGCTTGGAAAGGGCGCACCCATTTAAAACTGTTGAAACCTGACTAAATTAATACTTATTACCTTGATACTTCCTCGCAGCGGAGTAGTCCACTAATTAAACTATGGGGGGTTTACCTTCATGGGTCAAAATTCTTTTCTCCCCCTGTTCCCCCTGCTTATCCCCACCCGGCAATTTTGGCTTGTGAGAATACTAGGTTGTATGGAGTTCGCAGTTCAAGTTGGGGTAGAATTTGCCTCAAAAAATACAGTTGAAATTTACTCATGATTAATTCCTCTCCTGTGGTTATTATTGGCGGTGGTCCTGCTGGGCTTACAGCAGGCTACGAGCTGATGAAACATGGTATAAATTCAGTCATACTCGAGAAGGCTAACAAAGTCGGAGGTATTTCTCGTACTGAAACCTACAAAGGCTACTATTTTGATATCGGTGGACACCGCTTTTTCACCAAAGTAGGTGAAGTTCAAGCCATCTGGAAAGAAATTCTGGGGGATGATTTTATTCAGGTTCCAAGACTTTCGCGAATCTATTATGAAGGTAAGTTTTACGAGTATCCCCTTTCTCTATTCAAAACTCTGAATAATCTGGGTTTTACTCGCAGTACTCTAGTTTTAAATAGTTATCTAAAAGGAAAGCTCCGTCAACGATTAAATCCTCAGTTAAAGGCAGAAACATTTGAAGAGTGGGTCACCGACTGTTTTGGAGAAAGACTCTACCGCATGTTCTTCAAAACTTACACCGAAAAGGTTTGGGGAATTCCATGCAGTCAAATCCGTGCAGATTGGGCAGCCCAGCGCATCCAAAATATGACTCTGAAGGGAGTCTTGATGAATGCAATTTTAGGTAGCCAGAATTCTAAAAGCCTAATTAAAAAGTTTGATTATCCACGAAAGGGACCAGCCATGATGTGGGAACGTTGTCAAGAAATTTTAGAAAACAACGGTTCCGAGGTTGATCTGAATGCGGAAGTGATACGAGTTGAGCGAGAAGGCACCCGTGTAATATCGGTAATAGTGAAACAAGGCGATCGCACTTTTAACTTAACTGGAAATCATTTCATCAATTCCATGCCAATAACAACTTTGGTACATCGGCTTCATCCTTTGCCTCCCCAGGAAGTTTTAAAAGCAGCAAGAGGCTTGAAATATCGTGATTTTCTGATAGTGTCACTAATTATCAATCGCGATCATCTTTTCCCCGATAATTGGCTTTATATTCATAGTCCTGAGTTTAAAGTTGGACGTATTCAAAATTTTAAGAATTGGAGTCCACAAATGGTTCCCGATCCAAGCAAAACTTGTTTGGGGATGGAATACTTTTGTAGCGAAGGAGATGAACTGTGGCAGATGTCGAACTGGGAGTTAATTGAACTTGCTAGCCAAGAAATCGTCAAGTTGGATTTAGGTGTTACCAAAAGTGATGTGGAAGATGGCTGTGTAATCCGTCAATATAAGGCTTATCCAGTTTATGACGGGGAGTATCGCCAACATTTACAGCTTCTACAAGATTATCTACAAACTTTTGAGAATTTGCAAACCGTGGGGCGTAATGGTATGCACCGTTATAACAATCAAGATCATTCCATGCTTACGGCTCTGCTAGCAGCTAAAAATATTTTGGGTGAGGAGCATGATTTGTGGAATGTGAATCTTGAGCGTTCTTACCATGAGAATTTTACTGATGAAGAGTGGAGCAAACGAGGAAAAATATATTCGAGCAAGCAACTGTGTTAAGTCAATTCCTAAGCTTATCAACATGATTAATTAAAGAGTTAATTATAAATTGCAAAGTATTTTTGTCAGTACTTGCCTATTGTCAATACCTCTAGAGGATTAATTTCAGATAAAGAGATAAAGATTTAAAAGTCAAGTAAATCAAGTTTTTCAATAACAGGACTTACGCAATTGTCACAATACTCTGTTGAGTACACTCATTGTCTTATTAATATGTTGAAAAGCAGTCAGTGTACAAGCACTCTACAACAAAAATATGCCAGTTGCGGCGATTCCGAAATAAAAAAAATACTCTTTACTCCCTTCCTCAGTTAATCTCGATGAAACTACAGTTAAACCATTCCCAGCAAAAGTTTCTATTTTTACTAGGCATTACATTTATCTATAGCGCAGTAGTAATCAAACTTGATTTGCTGCACGGGCCTAAATTAGGTGACGAAACAAACTTCTGGAAAACCAGTTTAACTTTTAGCGATCGCCTAATTCCCAGCATTGATGATTTGAGAAACTATCATGCACTAAATACTCCATTACCATTCATTATTTTTGGGGCGTTGGAGTATCTCTTTGATGGGGGGATATTTGCAGGAAGATTACTAAACCTAATCTTATCACTAAGTATGGCTTTTATCATTGGCTTTCCCAGTCGCAACAAGGGCGGGATTGCTATTTTGTCTATAATTGGCTTATTTTTTTCTCCGAATTACCTCCGGGGCAGCGGCAGTCTTTATACTGATATAATCGCCTGTTTTTTTGTGCTGATAGGGTTTGTGGGTTATGTCCGTAACCGCCATCTCCTCAGCAGTATTGCTTTCATTTTAGCAATTTCATCGCGGCAGTATATGTTGGCTTTTCCCGTTGCGATCGCCACTTATGAGTTTATTTTTTCTATAACTAACATCAAAAATATTCGTGAAATCAACTTAGTAACAATGTGGCGATGGATAGTTCCTCTGATAGCAGCTTTGTCTATTGTGGGATGGATTTATTTGTTTGAAGGATTGGCACCAAAAGGAGCATTATATTCCATGGCTGCTGATATTCAAAAAACTACCTGGGGTCTAATACCTGGTCGTGCAATCAATTTCTGGGCTTTTGTTGGTTGCTATATTATTATTCCAGAGTTGATCCTATTTGGAGCTAAGGCTAGACTTAATATTTTGAAGAAACAATGGCGTAAAATAGTTTTGATTGCAGCAGCTCTATTAGTATTCTTTTTGATATTTCCTCCTTCACTAGCTGGCTGGGGTAAGATTATGGATATTGTCAAATTGTTACCCGATGATATCTTAAAACTAATCTTTTTATATAGCTTATCATTATTGACCTGCCTGCGCTTTTCTCAACCAAACTTAATATCTTTGGTTGTTTTATTTAATAGCTTGATTATGATGAAAGCCTATCCTTGGGAAAAATATATCATGCCCTTGGCAGTTGTTTTCTGGTATTTGAAATCTCTTGGACTCGAAGATAAATTCACCCTTTTTAAACAGCAGAATGTAGCTTTAGGTAATGATAATTAATCCGATAGAAATCCTACTTGAAGAGCAAGGCAGGGCAAACGCATCTAAAATTAAGCTAGGTGCGCTTCCCGCGGCACCAGCCCGGCCAAGGGATAGTAAAAATTAACCCATAACTCATAATTTAGCTTAAATCAAAAATTAAAAAAGGCGGCTATGCCTCTATGCTGGAATTGGCATGGGGATTTAAACCGGAGGGGGAGGGATTGATGGCGGAGCCCCAACCCATTCACGGGTAAGCGTGGGGCGTATCTTACATCCTTTGTTGCCTCTTAATTAAACCCATATGTTTAGTTAAACCCATATATTTAGTTAAGTATTAAGTAAAACTATACTGTCTGATACATAACCCCTAAATATCAGTAGATATAATCATCTTAAATAACTTGATCCATGATAAAAAAGATGATTGAAATTGTTGTGGATTAATTAAGGTAAATATTCTTGCAAATGTGTCATGAGATGGGATGCCGTTTGATAGTTCTAAAAAATGCTTTAACCATTTTTATTTCGCTTGTCCATATGTTTCAATTGGCACCCTCTCTCTTCCAATAATCTGCTCCACAAATTATTGCACAAATTGCAATTGTTTTTACATCAATAGTTGATATAGTTTTTCTGGTGTTGCTGAATCCGGGGGCGGCAATCTTGATTTTGAGACGTTGCGCCCGGTGCACGCCGTCGAGACATGGGTTTGCGGTTATCCATTAAAAAAGGCGGCTATGCCTCTATGCTGGAATTGGCATGGGGATTTAAACCAAAGCGGAGCGATTGATGGCGGAGCCGCAACTCATTCACGGGTAAGCGTGGGGCGTATCGTCCATCCTTTGTTGCCACTTGTTTTAAACCGTTGGGAGCAACGCCTAAATCCTAAAGAATTTTCATTTGCATAGTCGTTTCATTGCAACTGTCTTACTGAAGGATTCGAGGAAAACAATAACGTTTTAGTAATAACTCAAATTTACAAACAGCGACCGATATTAATGTATTGGAAAATTTGAGAAAAAAATTATCTTAAAAGCCGATCCATTCATTATAAACTGACTGTAAAGATTTTTATGATTTGACAAAAAAGTATTGACAAAAAGTTAAGTACATTTACTATAAACTAGATTAGTTAGGGAAAAGATTAAATAAACATATAACTAAGTAATAGCGGGTTGATACTGAAATTGTCTTCATGAGAATTTCATCTATATGAATATTTGCTGATAATGAAAGAAGTAATGTCAGGATAATGCAATAATAAATATGTTGTTGTAGTAATGCTTGTCTATTAGTTATTTATGGTTTCCCTAAAATTAAAATAGTTTTAAATTTTTTAATAAAACTATTTTTTAGCGACGGGATTATCAATGGTAAAACTAATGATGGATAGTTTGAGTAGTTTAATTTATGAGGAATTACGGACTGTACTAGGGTGACGCGATGCCGAAGGCTATGCCCGAAGGGCTATTAGCGTCATTATTGTCAGAATAATGAATTGGTGCCGTAGGCTCATTGCCGCCGAAGGTAGGTCTATTACCCTCGAAGTGTCAAACACCCTAGGGGAAAAATCTTCGAGTTGAGTAAGTCCTATGGGTGATGAATGATATATAAAAAGTATTTACCTGTAACCGGGAGGATTTTGAGGAAAAAACACAGCGATTTGTTTGATTTTGGATAAATTAGAGCAATGAAGGTAAGTAAAGTTTAATAATTAAGAATTGACCCTTAAGTATATATAAAATTAAAATAGTAGAATGAAATATCTAATTACCTTTGGACAAGTTATAAATATTAATTGATCTGGAACGTAATAATTATTTTAGGTAATAAACAATGAAGCAAGGTTACTGTATTAATAAAATTTTCAGCTTAAGTTTTGAGTTGAAAGTTTTATATTGATAGTTTGAAATTGAGTTTAAGAAACTATGTTATCCCTAGAAGAATTTAGTAGTAAAATCACCAAAGTGTTGGGTGAAACATTGTCAGAGAGGGAGCTAGAACACTGTCTCAAAACAGTCCAATTCTTAGAACCGCCACCAGCAAAACTTTTTTGGCACTCAACACAAGTTCAAAAAGGACTTTTTATTATCCTTGAGGGAAAGATTAGACTTTTAGATAACTCTGAAAACTTAATTACAACTTTATCAGTAGGAGCATCATTCGGTGAAGCAACTCTGTTTGAAGAACAAGAGTTCATTCCTTATGCTGTTAGAGCATCCTATAGCTTAAAACTTTGCTTTATCAAACAAGAGATTTTAGAGTCTTTGATGGAGAAATATGGCAATATTCGTCAAAAACTCCTTAAAAAAGCAGAGATTTGGGATTTACTAATGTTATGTCGCCAAAACTCGCAATTTCCCCAACATTCATCCCAAGTAGGAGGGCTACTTCAAGCTTTGTCGCTGTTTGAGAAGCATAAGTTAGAAGTATCTGGGAAATTCCGTGTACCAGAAAATAGTCAGTTGTGGTTGCTACATCGGGGTAAGATATTAAATTCCGATGGCGAAACTGTACTAGGTAAAATATACAAATATAGAAAACAAGACAACCTAGAGGTGCAACAACCAAGCGTTGCTTATTTTCTCAAACAAGCAGACTTGCAAACAGCACTGGAAAATTGCCCAGAATTAGCAGACTTTCTTGCTGCTGATGGAGGTAGAGTTTTCACGGAAGAAAGAAAGCCTCGTCCTAGGAAGACAAGAGCAGAACGTATTGATTCAAGTTCCAAAATAATTCCCTTTCCAGGGACAGAAAGTCAAGCAAAACAAAAGTCAAAAAAAACTCGTCCTTATTTTCCCAGCCCCAAGGTGAAAATGGGACATTGGTGGGGACGATTAACTAAGCGTTATCCCTATTATGCCCAACACAGTGCCTCAGACTGTGGTGCAGCTTGCCTGGTAATGATTGGTCGTTACTGGGGTAAGTATTTTAGTGTGAATCGCTTGCGAGATATAACTAACGCCGGGCGTAGTGGTGCTTCTTTACGTGCTTTAGCATCAGGGGGAGAAAATGTTGGTTTTGCAACTCGTCCGGTGAAGGCCACCCTAGAAAAATTTGCCCAACAATCTTTACCTGCGATCGCACACTGGGAAGGTAATCACTTCATAGTTGTCTATGAAATAAATAAAAAACACGTAATCGTCGGCGATCCAGCTCTAGGCCAACGCACTCTTACCCATAAGGAATTTACTGCTGGTTGGAGTGGCTTTGCGTTGTTAGTGCAACCAACCTCTCAACTTAAAGATGCCGAAAATCAAGATGTCGGCTTATGGAAGTTTTTTGAGTTGGTCAAACCTCACTTTAAAGTGCTCGTAGAAATCTTTATAGCTTCAGTGATCATGCAGCTATTTGGACTAGTAACTCCTGTTTTCACCCAGTTGTTACTTGACCGAGTATTAGTACAGCGCAGTGTTTCCACCCTTAACGCAGTTGGTTTAGGGATGATTGTTTTTGGTTTATTCAGCATTGCGATGAACGGGGTAAGATCGTATCTGCTAAGTCACACTGCTAACCGTATTAGCGTCTCCTTAATAGTTGGCTTCATCAAGCATACTTTTAGGTTGCCTCTTTCCTATTTTGAATCGCGTTATGTCGGGGATATCATCTCCCGCATCCAAGAAAACCAGAAAATTCAAAGTTTTCTAACGGGGCAAACTCTTTCAATTGTGTTAGATATGATGACATTAGTTGTCTATCTGGGGCTAATGTTTACCTACAGTTGGAAAATGTCACTATTTGTACTAATTACGGTACCGCCATTTTTCATTCTTGCCCTAGCCAGCACTGGAATTTTGCGCCGTATTTCTAGAGAAATTTTTAATGCAGGAGCCAAAGAAAACAGTTATATTATCGAATCATTAACAGGAATTCGCACGGTGCGATCGCTAGCCATTGAACAGACTGTACGATGGCGGTGGGAGGAACTGTTGAACAATCTGGTTAAAAAATCCTTTAATGCTAACGTGATTGGGATTCGCCTTACCATGCTTAGTAGCACCATTCAAACATTTACAAGTACTGGACTAATGTGGTTTGGAGCATGGCAAGTTATTCAAGGAGAACTCAGCGTTGGTCAATTAGTTGCATTCAATATGTTAGTGGGTAATGTACTCGGTCCTTTCCAAAGGTTTTCTGGACTATGGAATCAATTTCAAGAGATTGTTATTTCTACAGAACGGCTCAATGATGTGCTAGAGGCGGAACCAGAGGAAGACTTACAAAATAAACCCCGTAAATCCTTGGGTAAATTATCCGGACACATTCGCTTTGATAATGTCACCTTCCGCTATCACCCAGAAAGTAAGAATAATGTTCTGGAAAATATCAGTTTTGAAATCAAGCCCGAGCAAATGGTAGCCTTGGTGGGGCGCAGTGGTTCCGGAAAAACAACTCTTTCTAAATTAATTCTAGGTTTATACTCACCCACCGATGGTAGAGTACTAGTTGATGGTCAAGATATAAATGGCATTTCTTTGCGTTCGCTTCGTTCTCAAGTGGGTGTCGTAGATCAAGACACCTTTTTGTTTGGTAGTACTATCCGTGAAAACATTGCCATCGCTCATCCAGAAGCCACCCTTGATGAAATTATTCAAGCCGCACAATTAGCTGGTGCAGATGAATTTATTCGGAAATTACCATTGAGTTATGAAACTCAAATCGGTGAAGGTGGTGGACTACTCTCTGGGGGACAGCGCCAACGTCTGGCGATCGCCCGTGCATTGCTAGGTAATCCCCGCTTGTTATTGTTTGATGAAGCTACCAGTCACCTCGATACTGAATCAGAACGTATAATTCAAAACAACTTGAAAACTATTCTTAAAGGCAAAACGAGTGTAATTATTGCTCACCGTTTATCTACAGTCCGCAACGCAGACTTAATCATAGTAATGGATAAAGGCATAATAGTAGAAACCGGTAACCATGACGAATTAATCGCCCAAAAAGGTCATTATTATTACCTCAACCAGCAGCAATTAGCGCAAGTCGGATAATAAAATTGTAGAGATGTAGCACTATCTGTTAGAAGTTAGGAGTTAAAGCTATGCCATATGCCTCAACAAATACGTCATCAGCACTTGTCAATGAAGAATATAATGAGAATCAACAGGAGAATCAAAAATCAGATGAAAAATCACAATTAGATGTAACTTCAGATACAGGTGGAGATTTATATTACGCCACAGAAGAACTTCTGGATGCTTTACCCAAGCTATGGACGCGGGGTGTATTGTACGTGTTAGTTGGCTTTGTATTCTTGGCTTTACCTTGGGCTACTATCTCAAAGATTGATGAAACAGGAAGTGCTAAAGGACGCATCCAACCAAAAGGTGCAACTCGAAAACTCGATACCAAGACTGGTGGAAGCGTTACAGCTGTCAACGTTAAGGAAGGCGACACAGTAAAAGCTGGACAGATTCTTTTGGAAATTGATTCCGATATTTTGCAAACGGAACTACAGCAAGCTCAGGCAAAACTTTCTGGATTGGAAAATCAAAAAGCACAACTAGAAGTACTTAAAAATCAACTATCGTTAACAACAAGCGTTCAAGAACAGCAAAATCAATCCCAAGCCTTGGAAAAAAAGGCTCAAATACAGCAGGCTAAACAAAACTTGGATGCCAAACAAAGTGTTTACAAGTTACAAAAATTAGAAAAACAAGCTTTACTCGATCAACTACAACAGCAGATTAAAACTATTCGTGACGAACAAAAGTTTGCTCAAAATCGTTTAAGTATAGATACAAAACAACTTGAGCGCTTCAGCAGATTAGTTAAAGATGGAGCGGTTTCAGCCAACCAAATTGACGGAATCAGAAAAGAACAACAAGAAAGTAAACGACTTTATCAAAGAACTTTGTCGGATACAAAACAGGCACAATTGCGTTTAAGTGAAGAAACAAGCCGTTATCAAGCAACTATGAATCAGTTAGAAGCTGACATCGAGCAAGCCAAACTGAGATTAAAAGAACAACAAAATAGTTATCAAAGCTTATTGCAAGCAGCTAAACTCTCAATTTTGCGAACTCAAGAACAGTTAAAAGAGACTCAAACCCAAATTGCAGCCACTGAATCTCAAATTACTCAAACTCAGAGTCAAATTAAATCCTTAAAGCTACAGTTACAACAAAGAGTAGTGCGATCGCCCATTGATGGCATAATTTTTGAGTTTCCAGTAAGTAAACCCGGAGAAGTTGTACAACCAGGGCAAAGAATAGCCCAAGTTGCACCCAAAAATACCGGCGTTATGCTCAAAGCCAGTATGCCTATAAAAGATAGTGGCTTCTTAAAAGTGGGAATGCCAGTCAAAGTCAAATTTGATGCTTACCCCTACCAAGAATATGGTATCGTCGAAGGGAAAGTCGCTTGGGTATCTCCTGACTCAAAAGTGCAACAAACACTACAAGGAAATAGTGAAAGCTTTGAGCTAGAAATTAACTTAAATCAGCAGTATGTAGATAATGGGGAAAAACGCGTTGCCTTAACCCCAGGTCAAACAGCAAATGCAGAGGTGATTATTCGTCAACGTCGGATAATTGACTTTGTTTTAGATCCGTTTAAAAAATTGCAGAAAAATTGATTATGAATGTAGCAAAAATCACTAATTATTTGTAAACTGTAAATGCAACCCCGATTTACAAATGATTTACCAGCTAGCAATTCAAACTGATTCAAGCTTTAAATATATCAGGAGTAAAACAGATGCATCCAATAGATTTAATGAGAAAATACGAGTGGTCTTACCACAAATTAGCCGAAGAGTTTGGAGTGTCAGAAATTGAAGCCAGGCGATGGGGATTTAGAAAAACTGCTAGTAACTACCGAAATCCGCCCCAAATGGCTTACAAACTGGCACATAGAATTGATAAAGAATTATCACGATCTCAATATTCCTCAGATAGAACTATTTTTAGAACCATTGCTACCTAGACTAGATTTTCAAGTCAGGTTTTAATAACAATGTAGGTCAGTAATAGATTTTATATTGCTTTTAGATGGAAAGTACGGCGTTGTTGATTGAAAGTATCAACGAGTTTTACAGCCAGTAAGGAACACATGATTGAACAATGGTTGTTTAATCATTACAAAAATATAAATATTTTGTAGATAAATAAGAGGATGTGGCGGAAAGTCTAATTTAATACTTTCAGGGGCGATTTAATATCTCCCTAGGGGAGACGATTCGCATTCGGGGCTACACAAGCCAGCACCTCTGTGAGCAGCACCTATAGGTGCTCGGATTAAAATTCATAAGTCCATGGAGGTGAACAATGGGTTATGTAGTAGCGCGGAGCCATCAATAGCTCCGCCGACCGGTAATAAAGCGCCTGAACCTTAAAAACATCTTCTAAAGTACAAATAAATGTAAATTCGAGTAGGTGTTTGGAATGGAGAGAACTTAAGAGGGTAATGGGATATGTTCTTTGACTCAAACTGCGGAGTATCTTTGTTTGATAAAGTTTCGCAAATGAAGATTCAGCAACGCTAAAAAACTTAATGGAGCAATGGCATTATGCCCGAAAATTTGAGCATTTCCAGTTTAGAGATTATTGATAAGCTAAAACGATCCTGTGAGATTCCCGATATCATAGAGGCGATCGCATCTGAAAAAATTATTACAGAAGCAGCCGAAAAAGCTGGGATTGAGGTAACTGAAGCAGAACTACAGCAGGAAGGAGACAAATTCCGCTTAGAGAAAAAACTCGCCACAGCCAAAGATACCTGGGCTTGGCTAGACAACCATCATTTGTCTATAAAAGACTTTGAAAAATTAGTTTACAACAGTCTTATTTCTAAGAAATTAGCGGATCATCTATTTGCACCTCAAGTGGAAAAATACTTTTACGAAAACCGACTCAATTATGAAGCTGCTGTCACCTATGAAGTTACTTTTGAAGATAGAGACTTGGCTTTAGAGTTATTTTATGGATTAGAAGAAGGGGAAATTACATTTCCAGAAATAGCTCGTATGTGTATCGAAGAACCAGAACTTCGTCGTACTTATGGATACCAAGGAATTCGATACCGTAAAGATTTGCGTCCGGAGATTGCAGCAGATGTATTTGCTAGTTCTCCACCTGAGATTCTCAAGCCAATTACCACACCAAAAGCTGTGTATTTAATTTGGGTAGAAGAATTAATTCAACCCGAACTAGATGAGAAGTTACGAGAAGAAATAATTTCGGAATTGTTTACTTCTTGGTTAAAGAAAGAAGTCGAATTTTCAAACATAGCCACTGAGTTGGATGCAGATAGTATCAAACCAGAGGATGAAGTGGTGAAGCAGGTTTAATATTATCAATAAATCAGTTAATAGACTAATTTAATTAGCTGTGTTTTTATCTGTTTGCAATTTACGATTGCAAATGTAGATTTTGCTTTGATTAAAGCTGAAAATAACAACTGCTTAAATTTATAAACTAGTAATACATATTTTATTTAGTATTTCCACATGATTGTCAAACCTTTGCCATATACGGACAAACTATATGTCTGAATAATCAAAATTCATCAAATATCAAATAATTGACGGTCACCCTTAAAAGTTTTTTGAATAAGAAAACTTTTAAAGTAAAACCTTTGACAGTAATAAAAATGCTTATTGCTGTCCTTTTGTGCTGTCAAAAAACACATTATTTTTAGGCTAAAAAAAACGTAAAAAAACTCAAAAAAAAATCCAAAAACCTCTTGACTTTTTATGAAATAAAATCTATATTGTAAATGTGAGCAAAAACAAATCGCTCACACACAAATTCCCAAAAACGATTAGTTAATTTTCTGGAGAAAAAACAATGATTATCAACGATATCAACTACTTAGAAGCTACCAACGAAGAAGTATTTGGTGGTAAAGGAATCAACATCAACAGCGCTTTCAAATTAGACAAAGACGTAGATGCTAACGTTAATGTTAACGAAGCATTCAAGAAGACTGTTGACTTAAACTTAGGTGGCTTAGTAGGAAACGGCGCTGAAGTACTAGGTTCTGCTGATGCTCAAGGAAACAACACCTTCACCAGCATTATCTTTGGTACTCAAACTGAAGATGGTGTTTCTGAATCTTTCGTTAACGCTAGCTCTTTCACCAAGTAGTTTGACGATAGCAAACTGAGATTTTTATCACCTAGTTTTTAACAAGTGATAAATAAGCTGAAAGCTTTAAAAAAGCTTTCAGCTTTCCATGAATAGGGAGCTTGACGAATCGCAGTTTATTTTGTAAACAAGATTAGACATTTGTAGACAGCAGAAGTTAGGTTAAGAGCAGATTGGGAATTAGTGACCTCCTTTTTTGCGAAACTATTGGGAGCATCCTAATGAAGGCGAGTTTACAGAATTTAAAGTAAAGCACACTGCTTTTAAGGGTGGGATGTGGCGTTGGCAGATTTATCTGCCGTGGTAGAATAAACGAGTTTTCCACTCAGAAGTTGACTGAGTAAAATGCCAAACGCACACAGAAGTTATAGTCTGTTCAGATTTGTTAAAGAGAGCCGAAAATAATCGATGAACAATGGCTAAAAGCTTCAAAACATTTTTTTTCACGAGTAGGGTGGGCTACACCCGAATTTACGCTTGTGTTGACTGTTGGAGCCGACACACGACGGTTGAAGCAAGAAGCAAACCCTAAGACAGTCTTCTTTAGTTAAATGGCTAGATTTGAATAAGTTTAGTCAAGTTTTGTGTAGCAGTATGTCAACATTTGGGATACTCACAAAGTATTAGTGATATTGAAGTCCAGGGTGGGTTATTCTACTATCCTAATTTGAGAAATTTGAGGAATTTATTATTCCAACACCTGAGTATTTATGCATCTTATCCTCCTACTTTGACAAACTACTTTTCAGAGGAAAAAGAAGGGTTTGTGGTTGAAGAGTAATTATATATATCATCATCAATTCCCCATTGAAGACGATAAAACGCAAATTACTGTGGAAGTAGGACTGACGGATAATAGTAATTCTATCTGGGGTCGTATTATATTTTTACTTGGCATTAATATCACTATTCTTAATTATTAGAGTCGCAGTCCCTAGGGTGTTATTGCTGGTTCTTTGATAAAGAATAAAATATTTACCCTATCCAAAAAAAAGTTTACTTTAAGAGGTTGACAAGATGTCTATTGACACACAAGAAATTCTAGATAAAGTTAACGCTAAAATAGCCGAAATCCAGGCGAGAATAGGATCTATTGGAAGTACTGACCAAAATGGAACTTCGGGAAGAGACTTTCTAATTGCCAATCGGTTTAATGATACTGTCATAGATGGGCAGGGTGGTAATGACCGAATCTTTGGGGGGTTTGGCAATGATGACCTCTTGGGGGGTGATGGTGAAGACTTGATAGATAGTGGCATCGGTGATGATTTTATCGATGGCGGCAACGGTGATGACAGAATATTTGGGAAAGGCGGTAATGACATACTTGAGGGGGGCGAAGGTGACGACTTAGTGGATGGAAGTATAGGAGATGACCAAGTTCTTGGGAGCGGAGGTGACGATACACTAAATGGAGGTCCCGGCAGTGATATTCTCCTTGGAGGTAGAGGTGCTGACATCCTTACAGGAGCTGGTGGTAATCAAACAGGAGGGGATCCTCAGGAAGATATACTAATTGGAGGTATCCTTGATGATAACGGTAATGCAGTCCCCGATGGTGCTCCGGATCAATTTGTGCTTGGTAATAGCGATGGCGCTTTTTACACCGCCGCTGGTGATACCGACCTTGCATTTATTTTGGACTTCGAGTTGGGTGTGGATGGTCTCGATCTGAGTCCAGCTGTGAGTCATGGACTTTTGTTTAATAGCGGTGACACAGATATTTTTGCTCTCCCTTCTGGTGGAGCTCCAGAATTGATCGCTTCTGTAATAGGAGTAGATTTGACCCAGGGGCAAGGAGTAGTGGTGATTTAACCCCTTCCTGTTTGGGAGGGAATACAGAAGGGATAATGATTTTATCAATAAAAATCCTGGATTTTCAAGGCTCTAAGGCTTGAAAATAGATAATTACTTATTGCTAATTTAACAAGTAAGTAAAAAGTAAATAAAACGGCACCGTAGTAGATTCTCCGTACCGAAACTCTGTCTGCCCGACAGAGTTTTTGTCTAGGACTTGTCAAAACAGTATAATACCAATTTTAAAAACCGCTGCTAAAATCCTTACCAGGTATAGATTTTTAGTCACTTATTTGTAACATTCTTTGATCAAATTGGTATAACAAGATAAATATGGTAATATTGCGATGAATGACGAAAATATTTCAGAAGCTAATATAAAATCTCTTATCCAAATCGCCCTGCAAAAGCATCAGTCTGGTGAATTGGATGCAGCTGAATCACTATACAAACAGATATTACAAATTCAGCCCAAGGTAGACGAGCAGGACTGTTTGGAACAAGAATATCGCCCAATAATAATTGGTAATTTGGGCAATATATTTGAACAACAAGGTAAGTTAGATGCAGCGGTAGAGCATTACCAACAGACTTTACAACTCAAACCCGACTATGCTGAAGCTTATTATAATTTAGGTAATGTTTTTCGGCGACAGGGCAAGTTAGATGCAGCCGTGGAATCTTATCAGCAAGCTTTAAAAATTAAACCTGAAATTGCTCAAGTTCATAGTAACTTGGGTAATGTTTTGCAGCGACAGGGCAAATTAAAAGCAGCGGTAGAATCTTATCAGCAAGCTTTAAAAATTAAACCTGACTATGCTCAACCTCATTACAATTTGGGAGATATTTTTCTAAAACAGGGTAAATTAGGAGCAGCGGTAGAATCTTATCAGCAAGCTTTAAAAATTAAACCTGACTATGGTATTGCTCATCACCAATTGGGCAATGCGTTCCATATGCAAGGGGAATTAGAAGCAGCAGCAGAATCCTATCGACAAGCAATAAATTTTCTACCTGATTCTATTGTTACTGATACTTATTTTAACTTAGGAAATATATATTCCGACCAAGGCAAGTTAAAGGAAGTAATAGAAACCTATGAACAAGCTTTGAAAATAAATCCTGATTATTCCCCAGCTAAATTTGGAATTCTCATCAATCAATTACCAATTATATATTCTAGTGTTGCAGAAATAAATATTCAGCGAAATAAATATAA
>DESS01000255.1:14584-27111 GCA_002361335.1 Richelia sp. UBA3308 | reverse complement strand
TAAAACAAGCAGTGCAATCTGTCGGAGCATTACAGCCTTTCTTCCTAGCTTATCAAGGCTTAAATGACCGAGATTTGCAGCAAACCTTTGGGGAAATGCTTGTTCAGATAATGTCAAGTAACTATCCCCAATTGAGTAAAGATATTCCTCTCCCAGATTTACAACCAAACGAAAAGATTCGCATTGGTTTTGTTTCTAGATTTTTTTACGGCCATTCTAATTGGAAAATCCCCATTAAAGGTTGGGTAGAAAATCTGGATAGGAGTGAATTTGAATTCTTTGCGTATCACACATACTTCAATCGAGATCAAAATACTGCAAAAGCAGCGAAAGAGTTTGATAAATTTACTCAAGGTACCCGTCCACTTGAAGAATGGTGTAAATTAATTCAAGAAGACAAGTTACACGTCCTGATTTTCCCGGAATTTGGCATGGATCCGACGACATTGCAACTGGGTTGTTTGAGATTAGCTCCAGTTCAAATCACATCTTGGGGACACCCTAACACAAGTGGCTTGCCAACAATTGACTATTACTTGAGCAGTGATTTAATGGAACCAGAAAATGCTCAAGAACACTATACAGAAAAATTAGTTAGGTTGCCAAATTTATCTATTAATTACACACCTTTAGCGATTGAAGCTAAAGCTATTAGCAAAAAAGATATTGGCATCACCGATAATGAAATTATGTTGTGGTGTTGTCAATCGTTATTTAAATATTTACCGAACCATGATGATGTCTTTCCTCGAATTGCTAAAGAGTTAACGAATAGTAAGTTTGTATTCATCCAACATAAGAGTGAATATGTGACTGAAGTTTTTCGCCAGCGTTTAAGGGATGCTTTTGAGGAATTCGGATTGAATTATCAAAACCACTGCATATTTTTGCCTGGTATGGATATCAGGACTTTTACTGGAACTGCAGCCATTGCAGATGTCTTCCTAGATAGCATTGGTTGGTCTGGATGCAATTCTACTTTAGAAGCGATCGCCCATAATATCCCTGTTGTAACTATACCAGGGGAATTGATGCGGGGAAGACATTCCATGGCAATTCTGAAGATGATGGGTATTGAAGAAACCATCGCATCTAGTAAAGAAGAATATGTAGAAATTGCCATCCGTCTGGGGAGAGATGCACAATATCGCCAACATATCTCCCAATTAGTTGCCGAAAACAAGCATAAACTATATAACGATCTCAAACCAGTTCGAGCTTTAGAAGAATTTTTGTTCGAGGTTGTTGGTAAACCAAAGATTTCTACCCCAGATAATATTGGCGATCGCTTGCGTTTGGCGATTCAAGAGCATAGAGCTAATCGGCTAGAAGCAGCAGAGCAAGCCTACCAGGAAGTTTTGGCAATAGAACCAAAGCACCCTGAAGCTTTATACGGGTTAGGTATGGTGACACAGCAAAGAGGTGAATTGCAACAAGGGGAGGAATTTTTAAGTTCAGCGGTTCAAGAGCAACCAAACTCAGTAAAGATTTGGTTTGCTTTGGGTAATTTGTACCAAATTCAACAAAAATTATCAGCAGCCGAAGAGGCTTACAAAAAAGCCGTTGCTCTGCGATCGGATGCAGCAGCAATTTATAATAACTTGGGCTTTACTTTGGAGCAACAAGGTAAATGGAAAGAAGCAATAAATTCTTATCAAAAGGCTTTGGAAATTCAGCCCAACTGTATTGAAGCAGATGCTAACTTAGGGAATGTACTTCATGCTCAATCTCAACTCTCCCCAGACAAGCTAACTTATTATGCAAAGTTAAACTACCAATTGGGTTTAAATCGTAAAAAAGCAGGAGATTTGCAAAATGCTGAGGCTTATTTAAAAAAAGCCTTAGAATTAAAACCCGATTATAAAGAGGTTGGTAAGTGTTTGGAAGAAATTTATCAAAGTCAGTCAAATTAAGGTTTTAGATTTTAGATTTTGAATTTTAGATTAAGTTATGAGTGGTTTTTAACAATAACTTTAATTAATGATTCAAAATTGCTCGACAAATTTCCTCTCTTAGATAATTTATTTTCTGCCTTCTATGGGAGGATATTTACCAACAATTGATGCCAACATGTCTGTTGGCATCGGTAATATATATTTTTGAACCCAGAGGCTGTCGGAGCTAGGCGCAGAGGAGCGCAAAGTGAAATTGAATCATATGTTAAATAATTCCAAAGCGAATAATTATTGTTATCAACAAAAATATTTTTTTACATTTGAAAACATTAGATATACTGATATATAAAATGCCTGTAAAAATTGATTTTAAACAACAAAAAATGTATAATATAAAAGTGGACAACTAAAAAATAGTTGTCCGGCATTAAATTCCAAAAACAAATCAGTTATTTCTGGGAAATTTCCCTTTTACCGTATCCAATAAATAAAGTTCCAAGGAGGCAAATTCAATCTACTTTATCCGATCCTCTCCTTGCCCCTACTTTATCTTGTTTAATCGGTGCAAATAAACAGATAAGAAAGGGATGAACTTTTTATCCAGGTAAGGTAATTAGGTCGATTACCAGATTAAGATATATTATCCAAAACCAAAAGTATTGTCAAGTTTTATGTGATTTCCTCACCCCGCCCGAACGGCACCCCTCTCCAAATTATCGGAGAGGGGAAGGGGGTGAGGTTTTCTATCAAAAGCGCTTAATAATATCATGTCCGGTAAATCAACCATAATATGTCATTGCGAGGGTCACTACGTGAAACGAAGCAATCCCAAGACGGCGGCGATTGCTACCCTACTCTTCGAGAACCCCTTTGGGGAACGGGAACACATAAAGGTGAACGCTTCGCTCGCAATGACGGTTATTTTAACGGACATCATGTAACACAAAGCTCTAGAATTAACGGTAGTTCTAGAGCTTATTTGTTAGATGTTTATTTGTGGCTCGCGTAAGCTATCTCAAATGTTAAGAGATATTAAATCGGAAACTATAGCTGCTCTCACGGGTGATGCATCATCTTGAGCAAGCCATTTAAATAATTTGGCTACTGATTGAGAAGACTTATCAATTCCCAGAGCGGATTGAAGAATACTGAATGTCCCCAGCAAGTTACCATTCTTTAATGGAATTGAAGCATGAGCTAAACAGTAGTTAAAGTTTTGGCTACGGGCATTGGCTGTAATTTCTGTACGGCAATCGATTGGTAAGTAACTATCTGACATCTCAATGGCTTGGTAAACCTGGGCTGCCATGTTTCCAGAATTCCAACTCTCAGAAGTTTGGCTATCAGAGTGAACGCGAAAACGAGCTAAAATCTCAGGCTCGTACCACCAATCATAAAAAGCAGCAATGCGTTTATGAAGCTCCCAATCATTAATGTTAGGTATTTCATTGCTATATGCTCCCAGTCGCTCATGAGTTCTTCGACGAATCACGAGTGCGGGCATCATTACCAAACCGCAAACTCCAATGTGTGATAACCAATCTTGTAAAATTCCCCTGTGTTCTCCGTATACTGAATTTATTTCTCCTAACCTTACAACTTTACTCCGTTGGTTCATATATTCAAAGCCAGTACAAGCTGCTCCAACGTTATCTGGACAGTCTTTAAGACTTTGTTGAAGATGGGAATAAAAGCCAGGATAAACTGAGTCATCATCATGGAGAACATGAACCCACTCACCTCGACTCAAGGAGATGCCAACATTCATGTTGTTGCTAGCCCCAATATTTTCTGAATTGCGATAGTAATTAACTATTCCTCCTGCCAAAGAATTTACCCATTCATGTACAGGTGATGTACTGGCATTATCTAGGATCAAAATCTCCATCTGCGCTTCATCACACCATTGCAACAGAACATTTGCGAGACATTCAAGTATATAGTCGGTGCGTTTATATACTGGAATCACTACAGTCCAAAAAGGTCGAGGTTTCTCAGGTTCTCTAACAGGGGCAATTGCCGGAAACTCATAGGTGCCAACTTTTACTTTACCTTGGGGAATCGAAGGGGTTATCTGTATGGTACAACTTTGGTTAGTTGCAACTGCTCTCTCATAGTTGGGATTGAGTAACGTCAAACCCTGGCGATATATAGAAACTGCTTTTGTTAGTTCCTTTTGTACTTGGTAAATCTGTCCTAAGCGATTGTAAATGTTCCAATTCTGGGAATTGAGTTTTAAGGCTTGATAGTAAGATGCGATCCCCTTGTCAAATTCTTCTTGTTCCTGGAAGACTATTCCCAAGTTATAGTGAATTTCCCAATTGTCTGGTTGTAAAACTATAGCTTGCTGATAATAATCCCTGGCGTTATTTAAATCCCCTGCCTGCTTGCGAGCAAGACCCAATTTATAATTTAATTGAGCATAGTAAGATTGTTTATCGGAAGAAAGTTTACCTTGGGCGTGTAAAGTATTCCCCAAATTTACGTAGGCTTCAGTGCAGTCTGGTTGAATTTCCAGAGCTTTTTTATAGGAAGCGATCGCTTTTGAAAACTTGCCCAATTTTTGCAAGGCATAACCAAGATTATTGTGAATTGCCGCGACGTTACAATCTGCAGCTAAAGCCTTTTGATAAGCATCGACAGCTTGAGAATATTCTGCTTGCAATTGATGGCAGTTGCCCAGAGCAAGCCAATGCTTGAAGGAGTTTGGCTGTGCTTCTACGGCCAAACACAAAAATTTCTTGGCATCTTGGAATTTTCCTTGTTGCAGTGCCAGTGAGCCTAACCCATGTAAAGCATCGGGTTGAAGAGGCATAACTTCCAATACCTGGCGATATATCTCTTCTGCTAGGGTTAAACGATTGGCTTGATGATATTGAAATGCTTTTTTTAATGCTTGAGAAATCGTTGTCATAGTAACAATTTGAGATTTTGGATTAAATTACAAAGGGTTTGAACGAATAAGCATACAGCAGTTTTCAGGTAAATCAAGTAAAGTACTATATTTGAAAACTTTTGTGGTACGGGCTTCACGGGGCTTTTTTGAATGTACCTTTCAAATTGAACCAGTCTATTTGAATGGACTTTTTATATTAGCTTGGGTTTTTACACCCAAGCCCATAGGTTAATTTTTGATATCCTTCAAACCTTTGAGAAGTAACCCCGAAACTATTTCATCCCGCAAAGCAGATAATTCATCCTTTCTTAGCCAAGAAAACAACTTGGCGATCGACTCTGGGGAATTCTCAATTTTAAGAGCTTCTTGCAGTAGACGCAGTGCGCCGGATATGCTGCCAGCTTTTAGAGGAATTATGGTATCATTTAAACAACGGCGAAAGTGATAATGCCTAGATTTAATAGTTATATCCGCCGGTAAATAGTTTTCAGAAACCTCTATGGCTCTGCGGATATCAGTTCCCTTTGAACCGGAAAGTTTTGAATCTGTTGTGATATTTTGGGAATGCTGGCGATAACGAGCCAAAATTTTCGGTTCGTACCACCAATCATAAAAAGCTGTAACCCGCTTGTAAAACTCCCAATCACCAGTATAATTTAATTCAGGTAAATATCCTCCTAAATGTTCGTAAGTGGAACGACGGACAACCACTGCGGCCATATTTAATGGATTTGAGATTCCAATGAGTTCTACAAAACCCTTAACAATTCCTCGTTCTTGTTTGTATACTTGTTGAGAAAAAATCACCTCTCCGTGCTCGTCAACATTTTCGTAGCCAGTAAAAGCGGCTCCTACAGATGATGGAGATTTTTCTAAAGATTCTCGAACACACTCATAAAAACCCGGAAGCACATAGTCATCATCGTGAAGTAAGTGAATCCACTCTCCCTTGCCTATGGCAACTGCTGTATTAAAGTTTTGATATGCACCCCGATTCTGGGAATTACGATAATATTTGATTATTCCCCCACCAATTTCATCAACTAATTCTTTAAGAGGCAAGGGACTAGCATCATCAACGACGACAATTTCCATATCCTCTTCTCCAGACCATTGTTTCAGTACACTTACTAAACATTCAAGTAAGTAATTACTCCGATTATTGGTACTGTAGATCGGTAATACAACACTCCAAAAAGGTCGTTTTTTTGTATCATCTGCAACTTGAGGAATTGCTGGAAACCGATGCTCTCCCACAATTACTTCTTCTTGGAAAATTGGCGGTGTCGTCGGCATTTGCTTGTCTGTATCGCAGCCTCCAAAAGCTGCTATTGCCGAGGCATAGTGGGGATTAATCAGCTTTAATGCCTGACGATAAGCTACAATTGCTTGTTGGAAATTGTTTTGAGCTTGATAAATCTTGCCTAAATTGAGGTAAATATCGGCTTGGTTAGGATTTAATTCCAAAGCTCTTTGGTAGGAGGCAATAGCTGCTTCTAGATCCCCTTGTAGTTGTAGCACCATTCCTAAGGAATAATGAGCTTTTAACAAATCGGGTTGTAGGGCGATCGCTTTTTTGTAAGCTTCTACTGCTTCTCTTGAGTTACCTTGAGATTGATGGGAATTGCCTAAACTCAGCCAAGCGGATGACTTGTTTGGCTCAGCCTTGATCAGTTTACTAAAGCATTTTTGTGCTTCGGAATATCGTTCCATCTGCTGCGCCACTAAGCCTAATCCTTGTAAGGCTTGGGATTGATTGGGCTGAATTTCTAGAATCTGGCGATAAACTTGACTTGCTTCGGTTAAGCGATTGGCTTGATAATGTGCAATTGCTTGCCCGAGGGCTTGAGAAACTGTTGCTGTGTTATTCTCTTTTTTCAGAGCTAAATCCCCACGCATTTTCACTACGCGAGCGGGAGTTCCTACTGCAATAGCACCATCTGGTATATCCTTATTAACGACAGATCCTGCTCCAATAACTGCTCCTTTACCAATCCGCACTCCATTTAAGACGATAACGCCACAGCCTAGCCAAGCACCATCGTCTACGGTAATACCACCTTTTGTTTCTAAAGGTTGTAAGTGGATTAATTTACCGGGCATCATACCATGATCGTAGGGGTAGAAGGCGCAGTTAGTTGCAATTTGAACATTACAACCAATGTGAATGGGAACTTTATAAGCTGACAATTGACACCGGGGTTGAATATGGGTATCGGCACCTATTTTTACGGTACCTTCTTGGCCAGTTTGAATACAAGTATCTCCGTATAAATGAACGCGATCGCCCAATTCTACTTTACCGCCATCCCGATCCTGATAAATAGTAACCCGATCGCCAATAAAAACATTGGCACCAAGTTTTAATTGCTGATGATAAATATCAGCTTTAGTCGATATATAGCCATGGGGATGGTAATACGACAAGTGACAGCGCCCCCAGAAAGGAGGAGCAAACCATGTAGCTAACCAAGTGGCGATTCGTCCAAAAAAACTCAATCCGGCAAAACCCATCCAAAATAACTTCCAGGCATCTGAGAACACACCCTTAAATCCGGAAATTTGCCAAATTTTACCAAACCGCTGCCAAATACTTATAGAGTCCAATTTTTTGATAACGGTTACCAAATGGGAATAAACCTCAGCATAGTCTGGTTTTAGCTCGATCGCTTTACGATAGGAATTTGCTGCTTCTTCAAATTTCTCCTGTTTTTCAAGTGCATTACCCAAATTTTTATAGGCCTCAACATAGTGTGGTTTTAGCCTTATTGTTTGTTGGTAAGACTTTATTGCTTCTTCTAATTTGCCTTCAGAGAACAGAGCAACGCCCAAATTGTGATGAGCTTCTGCCAAATCTGGTTCCATGGCGATCGCTTGCTGACAATAAGCCTGGGCTGTTTTAAAATCCCCTGCTTGTATCCGAGCAGCACCTAGCTGATTGTTTGCTCTTGCTCCAGCAGATTTTTTTTCCGCAGATAGTTTATTTTGAGCGAAAAGAGCATTGCCTATATTTACCTCAGCTTCGGTGCAATTGGGCTGAATTTCCAGGGCTTTATCATAGCAGGCGATCGCCTGTTCAAATTTTCCTTGTTGTTGTAATGTAAAGCCCAAGTTATTATACACGGGCGCTACATCTGGTCTTAGCCTTATTGCTTGTTGATAAGCTGATTCGGCTTCTGGTAACTCCCCGTTGGTTTGATGTACATTGCCTAAACTAAACCAAGCTTTAAATAAATCCGGTTTTGCTGAAACGGCATCACTGAGTAACTTTTGTGCAACTTGGAGTTGATGGTTTTGTTGTGCGAGTATACCTAATCCGTATAATGCTTCTGGATTTTGGGGCTGCTGTTTGAGAACCTGATCATAAACCTGCTCTGCTGCTTCTAGCTGATTAGCTCGATGGTATTTCAGTGCAAGTTGGAGAGCTTGTGAAACTGATAGGGAAGTTGTCATTTCATATCCTTTTTTAATCAATTACGATAGTTACAGTATATTTGAGGTTGTTGAGCTAGATTTAGACGGATCCCGGATGCCGGTAACACAATAATTTGAGAGTTTTGTTCAAGAAAATAGACTAAATTAGTCTAACAGGATGGTATGCAACTGGCACAAAGCAATAAGAGCACAGCTGCACTGTGCCATCGATGAACAAAATCACTCAAAAGCTTATCAAATAAAGATTACAGACTTTGGATTCGTAAAATCATATCTTCATTTAAAACTAAGCTAAAAACATTCAAACTGAAGGACCTTTTAGCTGCTCAATTAAATAATTAGACAGTAAAATTATGCTTCATTTGATAAATAGTTTAATGTGTTTTGTATTACAATATTTTCGAGACTTGCCCAAACTCATAAACCACAAGTAATATGATTTATTTGAATCCCTGATTTACGGCATTGACAATTTTCAATACCAGCAAGTTACTTTATTTGTCTGTGTTGACAAAGTCTTCGCAAAGAGCAACTCTTTTATCTTACATTAAACCTTATACACCTTTTGTACAACAAATTGTCATAAAAACTAATAATAATATTTGAGCATCAAATTCAGATTCATGAGATTAATTTTTATAAAAAGAAAAAAACGATTTTATAAATCAAATATTCATTTGAGTATGGCAATGGTATAAGAAGAAATATTCTAACTACTGATGGTTACTTAAAAAAATGAAAGCTTGAATTGGAAAGAGTTTGACCGCTTTGTGTTATTGATGGTGTGGCAGGGCCACACCGAGGACTATGTGTCAGTAGCGGGCCGTGCTGTCCAATAAAATACCTTAAGCTATAAGACTAGTAAAACTGTAATCTCCGTCAGCAAAGGTATATTTCTCAAACTGAGTGGTTTCCATGATGATGCCATCTAATTCAAATATAGTGAAATCATTATTAGTGTGTATATTAAAATCGCTTTTATTGTAGAAACCAAGGTTTAGGGTATCAAAATCTGCACCACCATATATGGTAGCCTCACCAAAACCTTCAACATAGTCTTCTCCATTACCCATTTTGATGTTGACTCCACCTCCAAAACTGGAAGCTTTTAGCACATCCTTTCCATATCCAGTACGAATTTCGCCGCCATAAATACCGTAAGTAGTGGTTCCGGTAGCGTAAGCTTTGATTGTATCGGCTCCATCTCCAGTAACAATATGGCCATCCTTGTTGTAAATGGCGATCCCTCCCTCAGAAGCATTGGCATTAGCTTCGATTGTATCGGCTCCAAATCCAGTATTAATTTCGCCGCTCTGGTTATGAATAGCAATCGCTAGTTCAGAAGCATTGGCAGTAGCTTCGATTATATCGGCTCCCAATCCAGTATTAATTTCGCCGTAATTGTTGTAAATAGCCATCGCTGTGTCTTCAGCTTGAGCAACAGCTTCGATAATTCCTAGGGCTAAAGCTTGATTTTCATCACTGGCTACTGCCAGAGCAGAAATATCTGCTTTTGCATAGGTAGCAACATCAGAAGTGGCTATAGCAGTAATATGATCTCGGCCTTGATCTGTTCTTATTTCCCCGTATTGATTATTAAAGCCTGTGGCAACGACTTTCGCTTTCGCTAAACTTGTAGTAAATCCTAGAGCAATAGCTTTCAAGCCTTCAGACATAGGAGCTTGTGCAATAGGAGCGGCGATCGCTATGACATCTAAAACAGCTGTAGCTACCGCTGCAACAGAACCTTCGACTTCTCCAATAACACTATCAGCACCCAAACCGGTAGAAATTAAACCAGAATTATTAATACCATTGGCAATTGCACCAATCTCCACAGAAGCAAGACTATTAGCTAATGCAGTGGCATCTACAGTATCAGCAACGGCTATGGCTTGAGTCACTGTTTCTGCAACGGCAATAACTTCTGCTGTTGCACTACCTTTTACTGTATCTTTACCTCTATTTGTATAGATATCACCTCTATTTATAATTCCATCAACATTCAGCTTAGCTTTAGTAATAAACTCCCCAGAGTTAGCAGGATTGATACCTTGTCCAATTTCTAGGGCTGCAACTTGAATGGAAACCCCTAAACCAAAACTAACAGATGAAGTACCAATGATTTGATCTTTACCTCTTAATGTCTTAACAGTAGAGTCTTCGGGATTGAAGATTGTCTTACCTGGATTAACTACATCACTTTTGTGGGTAAAAATAGATTTACTTAAGTCAAACAAATAACTACTCATAAGAAATTACTCCTAAGTAACATGTTTAAAATTTTTATTGAACAAAGTTTTTAACTAAACAAGAAAAATCTGTTTATTTGATTAATTGCTACTACTTCACCACATTAATTCTCAATGGTTGAGTTATCTGGGAAATCCTGTAGATAAACAAGGATTTCCCGTCTCTACAACCTTTCACAAATAGTAAAGTAAATATACTATAATTACGTTGTATTAATTGCATAATTACCAGTGGTAATTACTTAGTAAAATCAACATAGATTTTTTCTAAGATACTTAGAATTAGAGTACCGATAGCAATGGGAAACCCAGTCTCAAAAATTATCAATATTCAGCAATTTTCCTGATAGTTAAATACTCTGCTCTAAGATATTGGTTATTGTTCTTCAGTATATGTTATGCCAAAATATTAGTTAATATTTAAAATTTTAGTGAATAATACTTATTTTTATTGTATAGTAAGAGTTTTAATTTTATCTAATATCTGGTATTTTTACGTATAAATCAGATTAATTAAAATAATAATATACTTGTTTGTCATGGACTTTTATGATTAAATTAAACATTCTAGCTTAAATACTGAGTGATAAAGTTTAATTAAACCGAAATTACCGAACAAAGTGTTGAGTTGATACAGACACAATCAAACAGCGAGTGGGGAAAACCTACACAAAATGTACGGTTAGGGCAACCGAGTGGCTCCCCTTAAAAAAGGGAAGCAAAGGGATAAATTTGACTTTTACTGCATCTGGTTAAACTTAGTTCTAATAGTCTCCACTCGTTTGCGGTTAACACCTAAATCACTTTGTCCCAAACGAGAAGCGGAACGCAGGTGGATAGTATTGCTACTGCTGTCTAAATAAAATTCCACGTCATCCACAAATCCCATTAAAGGGGTTTTGAATTCTGCGTATAAATAATCAGGGGATTCGTTGATTATCTTAGTTCTATCTTCGGATTCAATTACACTTTTGAGGTCAGCTAAAGCTTTTTCTGGTGTGGAAGTGTACTCTAGGGGTTGAATAAAGTGAATTGTATCCGAACTTGGACTCTGAGAAGAAACGCAATTGGGGGAGTTGGGACAAGCTGCTAATTTACCGTTGTTAACACCCAAATTATCTGGTCTTTTTCCTGAAAATATCATTGATTATTTGCGATTTAAAAGTAAAGGGTACTACTTTTTACTTTATTAGAAAAAGAACATTCGAGAAAGTTGATCAAACAGATAATTTTGTAGAAACGTCAAATTGTAGAAACGTCAAATTGTAGAGAATATTTTTTTATAGTGCCAGAAAATTTTAGGGCAAGTTGCTGCCTTGCCAATAAAGACTCTTTTAGGGAGAGATTTATTCACTAAGTAGGTGAGCAAGAAAAATTGAGCCGCTCGATAAGGCAATAGGCAATAGGGTGTTACTATTGTTACATTCTTTTACATAAGAATATTTTTTTGCGGTAACTTACTTAGAATAATTAAAAATTGCTTTCATTACCACAACTATAATTGATAACTAATGCATATTAGACCTGAAACAGCTTTAGACTACCCAGCAATAAGGCAAGTTAACAAATTAGCTTTTGGTAGAGAATCACCGATCACAATTAGTTTAAATAATTCGTAAATGTAATTCATAATTCATAATTCAAAATTCAAAATTCAGGCAGGGCTGCCCCATAAATAATGGTGCTTTAACTCCGCAAGTTTAAATTAATTTCCATAAATAAATAATGGTGCCTTTAAACCAAAATGTATGAATTACTAATTACTAATTAATAATTAATTCGGTAATTCCCAATACTATATTCCGGAACTTACATTAGTAATAGAAGTAGAGGATAATGTAGTAGCTCATATAATGTTAATTACATTAATAAAGGGGGGCGAAGAAACGTTTCAGGTATTAGGTTGAGTTCAAGAAGCAGTTAATCCAGATTTTCAAAAACAAGGAATAGGTAGTGCCTTAGTTAATGCTGGGTTAAATAAAGCGGCTGGAACTAGGAGAAGCTTTAATTATTGTATTAGGTCAAGGTGAATTTAGAATTTAGAATTTA
>DESS01000255.1:0-14555 GCA_002361335.1 Richelia sp. UBA3308 | reverse complement strand
CCCCATCGATGAATCGAGGGGCCCCTCAACAATCACAGAACTGTTTTTTTTCTCCACGAATTATTGATGGCTTGTATCCAGTTTATTTTTCGGTCATCCTCAGTTTGATTCTCGTTTTGGCTTTAAAACTTCAGTTGATTTTGGTATCGAATCGACCTTTGCGGTACCTGAAGATGCATTTATGGTAAAAATTTTAAATAATTATCAGCCAAAGTATAAAGGAAAGGTTATTTATGCAACAAGTTTTCAGAATATATAGAATAAGAATAGTATCGAAAAATATGATTCAGATATATTGTTTTTAGTATAACAGTGACTTTTCGTGACTTTTTAAATATGTTTTTTTTATATATTTTTTGTGTTTTTTTTATAAAAAAATATATATTTTTAAGAAAAAATATAAGTTACAAAAATGATTTTTGTAGCTTTTAAACTTCAAAAGTTTTGATAAATACAGTATTAATATTATAAATTTATAAGTTAAGTGTAATCACGTATTTTCTATGCTAAATAAATTAAAAAAAAAATCTATAATAGAGTAGAACCACAAGTAACCAAATCTAATATGGCTACAGTTAAAAACTTCGACCGTAGCGTAATAGAAAGATATCTGGCTAACAGAGGATTACAATTTTTCAGAGATGATGACGGTGATTTTGTGGTGCAGTTTCCCTACCAAGAAGAATTAGGATGTGAAGTCATTCTAGTTTTCTGTGCTGAAGGTCCTCAAGAAGATGTATATTCTGTTAGACTAATTTCTAATAAGCGCATTCCTAAAGAAGAATGGGAACGTGTAATGTCTTTATGTAATGACTGGAATAAAGAGAAGCGTTTTCCCAAAGCTTTTCTGGATATCAGAATTACTGCTGAAGAAACACTAGCTATAGTAGTACTTGAACAACATTTACATCTAAAACCTGGGGTGCATCAAGAATTATTCGATGATTGGACTGATATTATGGTTTCCGGTGGATTCCAGTTTTGGATTTGGGTACATCAACAGCATGGTTTGTAAGTAAATCTATGATTAATTTTTAGTATTTATAGCTATTAACTGAGATTTCAGTTAATGGCTTTTTTGTGTTTTTCACGAAGGAAGAAGGAACAGGGAAGCGTTATGACAAGGTAATAGTGAGTAGTGAATAGTGACTAGGAATAAGCCTTTAGATTGCTTCAATTTTGTTACATAGTAATCGTTTATTTATACCTACTCACTTATTAAATAATTTCCGCCGATATGACACTCATTTTCTCTAACACGGCTGCAACTCGTAAAATCGCCGTTTCATTATCAGGTGCGGCAATTAATTGTACTCCCAAAGGTAAATTATTTTTACGTTGAATTGGAACCGACAAAACTGGTAAACCAATAAAGGATAACGGTTGAGTAAATAAACCTAAATGGGGACGAACTAATATTTCTTCCCCGTCTAAAATCATGGTTTGTTGTCCAATTTCCGGTGCCGATATTGGAGTTGTCGGAGCAATAATTACATCGACTTTTTGAAATATTTCTCGAACTTTTTGTTTATACCAATTTCTAAATCTTTGAGCTTGGATATACCAACTACTAGGAATTAACGCACCAGCTATAAATCGATCTCTTGTGGCAAAATCAAAATCTTGGGGACGGGATTTTAATTTATCCAAATGTAAATTTGCCCCTTCTGATGCGGTAATTATATAAGCTGCAGCACGAGCACGTTGGGCTTCTGGTATGGAAACGTACTCTGTAACATTCAAGGCATCGGCAATTTTTTGTACTGCTTCTAAGGCTTCCGGTGCGGCTTTTTTAGTGAAATAATCGGTTGCGATCGCAATTTTTACTTCATCAAGATTTTTATCTAGAGACGTTACATCAGACGTTACATCAGACGTTAAATTTAACGTCTCTACATTTTCACGCTTTAAAACATCAAATGCGATCGCAATATCTCTCACTGAACGAGCAAATGGCCCAATATGATCGAGACTGTTGGAAAATAAAACTATTCCAGCCCGTGATAATCTACTATAAGTGGGTTTTAAACCAAAAACACCACATAAAGCTGCAGGTACGCGAATCGAACCATTAGTATCGGAACCCAAAGTTAAGGGTACGAAACCAGCAGCAACAGCAGCAGCTGAACCTCCAGATGAACCTCCAGCTATGCGGTTTAAGTCGTGGGGATTATGTGTAGCGCCATAATGAGAATTTTCGGTGACGAAACCATAGGCATACTCATCCATATTTAAGGCTCCCACAAGAATTGCACCGGCATTTTTTAACTTAGTTACGGCAGTTGCATCTTGAGTAGCGGCAGGATTTTCTGCATTAATTTTTGAGCCAGCAAGGGTAGTTAAACCAGCGATATCGTAAAGATTTTTGACAGCGAAAGGTACTCCAGCTAACACACCGGGATTATTTCCTTGAGCGATTTGGAGATCAATTTGGGCTGCATCTTTTAAAGCTGTTTCCCCAGTTACCGCTGTAAAACAGTTGAGTTGATTATCCCGTTTGGCAATTCTATCTAAAGCAGCATTGACAACATCCACCGCTTTAACCTGTCTTTGTTGTACGGCAGTTGCGATCGATATGGCATCGGCTGAGTCTAAATTCATAATTCAATTAAGTAAGTCGGCCGAAAATTTACCCAACTATATTACAGCTTGGGTAAACTGAATCCAAAGCGTTGATCGATCTCACTACTCACTATTCACTACTCACTTGTGCTAATTTCTATTTTCAACGCCAACCTACTTAGCGGTAATTTACGGTTCAAATATTGGCGCTGCTTCAATATCTTCTGGTAAAGGAAACTCATTGACAAGTTTTGCTATAGTTTGAATTCTCTCAAAGTTGGCGATAACTCCGTCGCGGTATTCGTCGGGTAGATTTAAGTTTAGTAATAATGCTGTTTGCTCTACATATTCGGCTGTGTTAAATTTCTTGTGATTCATTGTAACTACCTATACTTTTTCACTAATGTACAGCAATATGAAACTTTATAATTAATTATCGTCTACACTGATATCTAATCAATACCGCTCAAGTTTTTATACCTATACGTGCTATCAACTGACTATCCACAGTTTGAAACTTATCTGCAATCCATCAGCGAGAAAATCTCTACACTTTGACAGATGCGGAAGGTAAGAAAATTCAGGATCAGCAGTTTTCATCACCTTTTGATTTTGGATTGATGGTGCAAACCGTAGAGGCAAAACAGGAACAAGAAAAGCTGGAACAAGAAAAAATAGAACGTTTACCGGTGTTAGAAGGGATTCGTAAATATGCTGAGAATCATGTTTTATTGAGAGGAAAACCGGGTTCAGGAAAATCCACTGCTTTAGTAAGGTTATTATTAGAAGAAGCAAGAGCTTACCTAGATATTAATTCCACAACAAGTTCAAGAAATAATAAAATAATTCCCATACTTATAGAATTACGTTACTGGCAAAGTTCTATTTTTGAACGCATTCAAGGATTTTTACAACAGCACGATACAAATCTAAACCTTAATGAAACAACTTTAAAAAATCTGCTGCATCAAGGGAAATTTTTACTTTTAATTGACGGTATAAATGAACTTCCTTCGGAAGAATCACGACGACAAGTTGGATTATTTCGCAAAGATTTCTGCCAAACACCAATGATTTTCACAACGAGGGATTTAGGTGTGGGTGGTGATTTGGGAATTGAAAAAAAGTTGGAAATGCAATCCCTAAATGAAACCCAGATGCGCGATTTTGTGATTTCCTATCTACCGCAGCAAGGTGAAGAAATGTTGCAGCGTTTGGGGGATAGACTACAAGAATTTGGTAAAACACCATTACTGTTGTGGATGTTGTGCGGGTTATTTCAGCAGACTGGTAATATTCCCTCTAATTTGGGAATGGTATTTCGTTTATTTACCGAAAGTTATGAAAATAATTGGAGAGGAGATGTTGTAGTAACAGCAGAATCTCGTCGGTGGTGGAAGTCTTTGCTGGAATATCTTGCCTTTGTGATGATGTTGGGTGAGCCTGTAACGGAATTTCGGGTTGCGATTTCTAAGGGAGAAGTAGAAGAGATTTTTACTAAATATTTAACTGAAGAAAAATTTGATAAACCCCGCGATTATGCAAAGTGTTGGTTAGAAGATTTAATCAAACATCATTTAATTCAAGTAGAGAATGGAGACAAAATCGAGTTTCGTCACCAGTTATTGCAAGAATATTATGCTGCTGAATATTTACTAAGACAATTACCAGATATTAGCGATGCTAAATTAAAACGAGATTATTTAAATTTACTTAAATGGACTGAACCCGTAGCGCTGATGTTGGGTTTGGTTGAGAATGAAGCGCGAGGTTTGCGGGTGGTAAAGCTAGGGTTGGAAGTGGATTTGATTTTGGGTGCTAGGTTAGCGGGAGAGAAGCAACCTATTGATTGGATTTTAGAAAAAAAATTACCCAAGTTACTGGAAATTCAACTTTTATATATTAGTAGTTCAGATTGTGCAGTTGATGCTCTTATTAAATTTTTAAGTGATGAAGATTCCTATGTTCGTAGGATAACCGCAGATGCATTAGGAAAAATCGGCAGCGAAGCAGCAGTTTATGCTCTTATTAATGCTTTAAATCATGAAAATTACGATGTTCGTGTGGCAGCTGCAGAAGAATTAGGAAAAATTGGCAGCGAAGCAACAGTTTATCCACAACAACAAGATATCAAACAAGCATTATCAGAATTAAAACCAATCCTAGAGAAAATACAGCGTCAAAATCCAACCACCAACGAACAACAAGTAACAGATATTATTGAAGTCGAATTTCGATAAATTGAACGCACTCAACCAGCAAAGTGGCAAGAAATTATACGACAAATAATAAGTTTAAAACGTTGGTTTAATGGAAGTAAAGCTGCTGCATCGGAAACAATAAAACATTATTTTAATGACAGCGTTCAAGCTAAGGCTTTTATTGCTTTTCTCGAAGGTTTTAGTGGTGATGTGTAATATCATATTCGGATAAACAGTTGTCATTGCCAGCAAAGCGAAGCAATCGCAATCACAATCTAAATACCACTAAATTTTCAAAATTAAAATTCTCCGAACAAAACCCCAGCATCAGATATATGAATTTTTGTAACCGAATATAGCCATAGTAATACTAAAGTACTATAAGTAAGCGTGAGGGTTATTTTTTATCCACCCTCACGTTTTTTAAATTAATCCATTCTTTTATCATGACACAAGAACAGTTTCGTACCATAACCCCACATCTAACGGTTAGCGATGCAGCATCTGCCATTGAATTCTATAAGAAAGCTTTTGGTGCAGAGGAAAAGTATCGGATGGCTACACCTGATAAAAAGAAAATCATGCACGCTGAGTTACAGATTGGTAACTCGATAATTTTCCTCAATGATGAATTTCCTAATTGTGGTATTTTGTCGCCAAAAAATTTAAACGGCTCTCCCGTGACTATTCATTTGCAAATCGATGATGCCGATGTATGGTTTAATCGGGCTATTAATACTGGTGCAGAATCGACAATGGTTTTAGAAAATACTTTTTGGGGAGATAGATATGGTAAGCTCGTAGATCCATTTGGTCATCATTGGTCGATAGGTTCTCATGTTGAACAACTTTCATCGGAAGAGATTCAACGACGGGCAGCTTTAGAATTGGCGAGCTAAGAGGATGTTTATAAAATAATTCTAAAGTAGGGTGTAGTACGGAATTAGGATTCCATAGAAAAAAACAGATGAGGATTTGCCGTAAGGCACCAATAACGGTTGGTGCGTTAGATGGATGAAAATTATCGGGTTTTAATCAAAATAGTCGTGCATCTAACACACCCTACAATCTACAATCATTTTATTTTTTATCTAGGGGAGGCGGTGGCGGCGGTGTAGATTATCTTCGAGCATTATTGCCGTTGTAGTACGGAATTAGGATTCCATAGAAAAAAACAGATGAGGATTTGCCGTAAGCCACCAATAACGGTTGGTGCGTTAGATGAGTTTTAATTGATAATTGAAACAACTCCAGGCCCTAATGGTAAACCTAATATAAACCAAATAATAAACAATATCACCCATCCTAATAAAAATGCCACTGAATAAGGCAACATTAAGGAAATCAAAGTGCCTATTTTTAAATTTTTATCATATCTTTGACCAAATGCTACGACTATAGGAAAATAAGACATCAATGGCGTAATAATATTAGTGGAAGAATCGCCAATTCGATAAGCAGCTTGGGTTAATTCCGGCGAATATCCTACTAACATAAACATGGGGATAAATATTGGTGCCATTATCGCCCATTTTGCTGAAGCGGAGCCGACGAATAAATTAATTAACATACTCACCACAATAAACATTAACATTAGTGGTATGCCAGTCAATCCGGTTGCTTTGAGAAAGTTGGCTCCATTCACCGCCAAAACTAAACCTAAATTACTCCAACTAAAATAAGCAATAAATTGTGCTGCAATAAAAGCCAAGGCAATATAATAACCCATTGCTGCCATGGAATCCCCTAAAGCCTTGGCAACATCTTTATCATTTTCAATAGTACCTGAAACTTTACCGTATACAACTCCTGGAATTAAAAATGCTAAGGCAATAATTATAACTATGCTGTCAATAAAAGGTGAAGGAATAATTGTTAAGGTTTCTGGATTGCGTAAAATACCTTGGGGTGGTAAAACTAAAGTCGCTATAAATGCTGCAAATAATAAGAAAGACAATCCCGCCGAAAGCAAACCTCTTCTTTCTGACGATGTCAATGTTTCCATGGGAGTATCTACATCTTGGTTATAACTTCCCAAACGTGGCTCAATAACTTTTTCAGTGACAAACCAGCCAATCAAGGTAATTAAAAATGTGGAAACTATCATGAAATAATAATTAGCTGTGGCATTTACCTGATAGTTTGGTTGAATTAACTGCGCTGCACTTTGAGATAATCCCGCAAGTAATGGATCGAGGGGATTTATTATCAAATTAGCGCTATAACCACCAGAAACTCCTGCAAAAGTAGCCGCAATACCAGCGAGAGGATGACGACGAAAAGCCAGAAAAATCACTGCACCCAAAGGCACAAGTACCACATAACCAGCATCAGCGGCAATATTACCCATAACACCGGCAAACACCACAACTGGACAAATAAACCTTCCCGGTGCAATCAATACTATTTGTCGTAATAATGCAGAAAGCAAACCTGTAGATTCAGCTACACCTACACCCAACATCGCCACAAGTACGGTGCCCAGAGGTTTAAATCCGGTAAAATTATTTACTGCTTCGGTGAAAATTTTGCGGATTCCTTCAGCAGTGAGTAGAGATACCGCAGAAATTGTTTTATTGTCGCTGGGATTGACTACCGATACATTTAGAGAAGCTGCGATCGCGCTAATTAAAATCACCGTGACAGATAGTATAAAAAATAGCGTAATGGGATCTGGTAGTTTGTTTCCCACTATTTCGATAAAAGCCAGAGATTTATCGATTAAATTAGGTTTATTTCGTCGAGTGCGGTTTGTCATTAACAGTTATTAATTATCAGTTATCGGTTATCTACATTAAATCTCTTGCAAAAATCAAATTCAGTTTATACCTTTGAATGAAAATAAACAAAATCTTATTTCTGGGGCATTGGGCCGAAAGGGCATGGGGCCGAAAGGGCATGGGGCATTGGGCATGGGGCCGAAAGGGCATTGGTGATAACTAATAACTAATAACTAATAACTAATAACTAATAACTAATAACTAATAACTAAGGTAAAAGTCCCCCTTAAATAAGGGGGATAATGGGGTATCTAAAATTCTTTACTCTTCCTTAACTGATTGCAATTCCAAATTCCAAAGATCAACCAAAAAGCTAAAATTACCGAGGTTAACAACAAAACCGGAATCGAACCATACCTGACAATCAAAGCAGGAGCAGCAGCAGTAAATAAACCCCCTCCTAAAATCGGTTCAAATAACAATTGTTTGTAAGCAAAACATTCAAACGCCCCAGTACGATTATCTGGATCTACCATCCGCAATAGTAAAATACCAGTGGCAGTAACTCCCATGGATTGCCCTAAATCTCCCAAACCCCTTTCATTTGGGTAAAAAGGAATTAAACGCGGTGCTAAAAATACATATACACAAACATTCCAAAGAATACCTGCAACCGCCAATATTAATAAAGGAAGTAAATTCCCACTCAAAGCTGTTAAAGAAATACTAGCCAGCGCCGTGACAATTGTTACATCTAAAGCCAGTCCACCGATACGTTCCATTAAAGCACGACTAACCATATAGCTACGATTTGTCTTGACTAACAGTAGTTGTACCAAAATTCCACCAATCAACGCCATGGGAA
Organism: Richelia sp. UBA3308; assembly: GCA_002361335.1. GTDB lineage: Bacteria > Cyanobacteriota > Cyanobacteriia > Cyanobacteriales > Nostocaceae > Rivularia. Next base: position 6,207 of record DESS01000255.1, on the reverse strand, counting down.
ACAACGGTACGTAAGCAATTAACTTTAATCCCTCTCCACTTCCCCAGGTAATTGACTCTAAAAACCCTAGCGCTAGTAAAATTAACCAACCAATAGCAACAGCCAATCCTACAAAACCAAAGTTAAGCGATATCGGATCGATCAGTAAATCGCCATATAATCGATCTCTAGCTGCTTTGGTAGATGGATGTTCTTCTGTATGAATATCAACGGTATCTGGATCAATTGCCAACAAACTACCTTGCTGTTGAACTTCAATCCTTCCGGTGCGTCTTCCCCAATCTATCAACCAAGTACCGATGACAATCCCAGAAACAAGCCCTATCGTTGCTAAAGTCAAAGATAAATCTGCTGCTTGTGCAAAACCCAACTCCTTAAAAGTATCCGCCATCCCTGCTGATGTTCCATGCCCCCCTTCAAAAGCTACTTCAATTAATGATGCTGCGATCGCGGGTAATTTAAAAACTGGTGTTAATACTGTAATCCCCAGTATCAAACCAATAACGTATTGTCCCCATCCTAAAATTTGTCCAAAAGCAGCTTGCGGTGAAGCTTGTCGCCAAATAACCCGCCAACCGGGAATCGACTGTCCCAGAAATAAAGTTGCAAACACAATATTAATAAATACTGCCGGTGATTTTGACCACACCGTTAAAATTGCTTCGGGAAAAATTCCATTTACAAAAGCAGAATTCCCATCAACAGTAGTTTTTATAATCGCACCCAAAGCACTTGGTCCCAATAATAACGCAATCACACCTGCTACAACTGAACTGGGTATAAACAAAGATTTTAGTATGGCAATACGCTGTCTGATAAAACGTCCGACAAGAATTAAAATCGCAATCAGAGTATAAGCCCAGAATACGTCTATAAGTTGGAACATGAGGTAGTGGTAGTTGTGAATAGTGAGTGGTGAATGGTGAATAGTCGGGGATATAAATTTACAGAACTTTACCTTTATTTTGAGTAAAATACTATATTTTAAAACTCTTGTGGTACGGGCATCCGGTGACGGTACAAATGTACCGGCTGCTCTATGAAATATGCTCAATCTATTAAATACTTTTGTATTTGCACAAAAAAATCAATTTTTCATTATAAATAAGAAATTTTTCGTCATTTTACCTTCTTTTAATTGAAATTAATTTTATAACCATACATAAAATACCGTAAAAAAAATTCCAAATAACTTATATGATTTATTAATAAATTTAATCACAAGAAAATAAGTTTTATTTTTTGAAGGCATTGCAGAAAATCTATGGTTTTCGGCTTGTTTTTTATTTATGGAAATAAAAAACAAGGGTGACACCCCTCTTGAAGCAATAAATATTTCAAGGCGTAATGCAAGTAGGAATAATTTAATTCCTTGGAAGAAAATTAAATGAGTGTTGGATTATGGCTTTAGATTTTAGCGGACAAACTCTGGTAAATGAGGATTTTAGTGGTCTCGATTTGACAGGAGCTAATTTCTCTAACGCTACCCTGATTGATTCAAGCCTTAGGGATCAAAACCTGCAAGGAGCTAACTTTGAAGGCGTAACTTTCAACAATGTAAACGCCAATGGCGCTGATTTCCGTCTGACTAACTTTACAGATGCGACAATTAGTGACACTAGCTTTAATAATGCCAACCTATCAGGCTTATCAATCACCGATACAGTCTTTACAAATACAACTTTCCGCAATGCTGATTTAAGCAACTTAGACACAGAAGATTTAAATTTGGCTAATGCAGAATTTAATGATGCGACTCTGACTAATGCTAAATTTGCCGATTCGATCTTGACTGGTGCGAACTTCAATGGAGCCAGCGCTGAAGGTATATTTTTAGAAGAGGCGGATCTTACTGGTGGGAAGTTTAGAGGAACCGATTTAAGTGAGGCTTTCTTGGGAGGAGCAAACTTAAGCGACGCTAATTTTAGAGCTCCAGATAACGATCCGCAACTAGTAGCACAATTAGACGGTGCATTTTTAGAAGGAGCAAATCTTACTAACGCTAAACTTCAAGAAGCCGATTTAAGGGGAGCTCAACTTAAATTAGCTAATCTCACCAACGCCAACCTCAGAGGAAGCAACCTGAGTAATTCTCAACTAGTAGAAGCCAACTTAAGCGGTGCTAATCTAAGAAATGCCGATTTGACAAGCGCTTTTGCTGAGAAAAGCGATATTACCGGAGCTGACTTTACAAACGCTACCCTTGTAAATGTAAATCTTAAGGAAGCCAATGCAAACGGGGCAATTTTTACAGATGCCGATTTGCAAAACGCTGTCTTAGAAAAAGCGATTCTAAGTAACGGCATATTCATCGACGGTAACGACGCTGATACAATCGGCGCTGACTTGTCTGGTATCGCATTTGTTGACGGTATTGCGACTGGCGCTAACTTTACCAATGCTCTTTTTGTTGATGCAGATTTAACTAAAGCCAACTTCACCAATGCCATCACAACTGGCGCTATTTTCAATGGTGCTAACACTACTGATACTATCGGACTTTAATTTAGAATCGATTGATAAGACGCGAGTAGTACTCTCACAAGCCAAAATTTACGGGTGGAGATCGGTGAGTTGTGAGTAGTAAGTAGTGAATAGAAAAAATAGTACCAGGCAAAGTTTCCTTGGTGAACTAGTAGGACAAATTCTTTAGAAATTAATGTTTGTTTGATTGACATTCTGTTAACTAACCCCCGTGCTTGCAATAGCCGGGGGATTTTACTAGTGATTAATCAGACTAGTATAATTATTTATATTTCGGTTGACGATAATATCATTATATGGATATTACTAGTGAAAGCTTGGACTCTGAGTAGAAAAAAATAAATTGAATCACCATGATCGATATTCCCATTATTAAAACCAAGCGTCTAATTTTACGAGAATTTCGCGAAGAGGATTTAGATGCTTACGCCCAAATGTCTGCCGATACAGAAGTAATGCGCTATATCGGTAAGGGGAAAGTCTTATCCCGTGGAGAATCTTGGCGCAGTATGGCAGCAATTATAGGTCATTGGTATTTTCGGGGATATGGTTTATGGGCTGTTGAAGAACAGCAAAGTGGTGAAATGATTGGTAGGATTGGTTGTTGGTTTCCAGAAGGTTGGATTGGTTTGGAAGTTGGTTGGAGTTTGCGAAGGGCTTTTTGGGGACGTGGTTTTGCAACGGAAGCAGGAAAGGCTTCGATGGATTTTGCATTTACAAAATTAAAGCAATCTCATGTAATTAGTTTGATTCATCCAGATAATTTAGCGTCAAGAAGAGTCGCAGAGAAATTAGGAGAAAAGTTGCAAGGAGAGACAGAAGTTTTAGGTATCAAAGCTGTAATTTATGGGATTAGTCGGGAAGAGTGGGAAAACTTAGGAGTTAGGAGTTAGGAATAATTCCCAATCAAAATAAGCTAGCATAATTGCAGATGCCACTTAAGTGTTATTATGACTCAAGCAGCAAATAAAATCCGTTGGACAACTGCCGATTTAGAGGTTTTAGCAGCGGACGAATGGAAACGTTATGAAATAATTGATGGAGAATTATTTGTGAGCCGCGCTCCACATATTCGTCACCAAGGTGTTGGTGGACGTATTTATGTTAGTATTTTTAACTGGTCTGAACAAACAAATTTAGGTCAGCCCTTTTTTACTCCCGGAATTATATTTTCTGATGCTGACAATGTGATTCCCGATGTAGTTTGGATTAGTAATGAAAGATTAGGGCAATTAGTTGATGAACAAGGACATTTAACCGGTGCGCCGGAATTAATTGTTGAAGTTCTTTCTGCGGGAAATATAAACGAAAGACGTGACAAAGAAGCCAAATTAAAACTTTATTCTCTTAAAGGTGTTCGGGAATATTGGATTGTAGATTGGCGGTTAAAACAAATTGAAGTCTACCGGCGTGAAAATGCTCAGTTAGTGTTAATAGCAACGCTGATGGAAAACGATGCAATTACTTCGCCAATTTTACCAGGGTTTAGTTCTAAGATTCAGCGGTTTTTTAATTGATACAGTATATTTAATCTTTATAAGCTAGATTTGGACGGGTTTATGACCTAGATTTGGACGGGCAGGGATGCCCGTACCACAAAACACAAGACTTTCTCCCTTCAGAGAGATTGCAGTTTGTGCCATAACAGCGTATGGTTCGCAATATAAAATGCCATAAATAAAGGTAAAAGAACAATGGGAAACCTCAAGCAACAAAAATGTATCGCCTGTACTGGTGATTCAACTACTGTAACTGAAGAAGAGATAAACCAACTCCAGCCAGAGATTCCGGAATGGAATATTAAGGAGGAAGCGGGGGAAAAACGTTTGGAAAGAGTTTTCAAATTTCCCGACTTTAAGTCAGCTTTGGATTTTACCAATAAAGTCGGTGAAGAAGCAGAAAATCAAGGGCATCACCCAGCTTTGCTTACTGAATATGGCAAAGTTACAGTAACATGGTGGACTCATGATGTGGGTGGTTTGCACCGCAATGATTTTATTATGGCAGCTAAAACCGATGAGATTGCTGCAAAATTTAACAGGAGTATTTAAGAGCTTTGACCTAGATGATATTTTTGTGGACAAGTATTAACAATTATCGACAATTGTCAATAATTTTTCATGTATTTCATGGATGAAAATTGGTATAATTAAACAATATCAGCGAATAATCTCTTGATTAATATGCAAAAACCAAGCACCGATCTTGAGATTCTCCGTCTGACCCAATATATTGAAGCGCGGACGGCTCAGCCGTGCAAGCCTATTGAGGGATAACAGCTCCCATGCTCCGGGGTGAAGTAGGAAGTAATGTCCGGCTTGTCTAGACTTTACAGAGCAGTTAATCATAATCACTTCCCCTGGCGAAGGAAACTTTAAGTATCTGAATAATTTTGACATCTCCCCTGGTTGGAAACACAGGGGATTCTAAACTACCGAAGGTCGTCCCGGAGGGACTTAGGACATATTAAACGAAGGAAGAAGGTTTGAGCGGAAGTTAGAAGTTGGCTGGAATTGGGATGGGGATTTAAACGGTCGGCGGAGCGTCTCCGGCTCCGCCCCAACCCAATTCGTCCACCGTAGGTTGCCGGGGAATTAAACCCATATGTTTAAGTTAAATCGCCAGATGAAGTATTAAATTAGACTTTCAGTTATGTTATAAATCCTTGACCTCGAACAAATTTCATTCCCCACTACTAATTCCCTCGCACAAGCGCCTATCCTCCTCAGGAGCATTATATTTGAGATAATCCCGCGCCCAATTACAACCCCGTACCAGTAAATCATCTAAATTAAAATTCCACAATTTCACAGTTTTGTCGTAACTAGCAGAAGCGATGGTTTTGCCGTCGGGGCTAAATGCCACACTATTGACCGGCTTGTCATGGCCAGTAAGGGTTTCAATTACCTGCCCTTGCAAATTCCACAACTTCACTGTCTTATCCTCACTTGCAGAAGCGATGGTGTTGCCGTCGGGGCTAAATGCCACGCTATTAACCCCCTTGTCATGGCCAGTAAGGGTTTTAATTACCTGCCCCTGCAAATTCCACAACTTCACGGTGTTGTCGTCACTTGCAGAAGCGATGGTGTTGCCGTCGGGGCTAAATGCTATGCTATTGACCCCAGATCCATGTTCTGAATGGGTTTTAATCACCTGCTCCTGCAAATTCCACAATTTCACAGTGTTGTCGTAACTTGCAGAAGCGATGGTGTTGCCATCCGGGCTAAATGCCACACTCCTGACCCCAGATCCATGTTCTGAATGGGTTTTAATCACCTGCCCTTGCAAATTCCACAACTTTACGGTGTTGTCCCAACTTGCAGTAGCGATGGTGTTGCCGTCGGGGCTAAATGCCACGCTAATGACCCAATCGACATGGTCTGTTAGGGTTTTAATCTCCGGTCTCTCCAAATTCCACAACTTGACGGTGTTGTCCGCACTAGCTGTAGCGATGGTGTTGCCGTCGGGGCTAAATGCCACGCTTAAGACCTCAGATTTATGTCCAGAGAAGGTTTTAATCTCCTGTTCCTGGAAATTCCACAACTTCACGGTTGTGTCCCCACTAGCAGAAGCGATGGTCTTGCCATCGGGGCTAAATGCCACGCTAATGACCCCAGATTTATGTCCAGAGAGGGTTTTAATCTCCTGCTCCTGGAAATTCCACAACTTGACGGTGTTGTCCGCACTAGCTGTAGCGATGGTGTTGCCGTCGGGGCTAAATGC
>DESS01000303.1 GCA_002361335.1 Richelia sp. UBA3308 | reverse complement strand
CGACGCCTCGGAGGCAGGCCTACCGCCTTTCCTCGTGGCGGTGTATCCGAACCCCGCTACCGAGGTCCTCAACCTGCGCTTGCAGGGCACCGAGGCCGAGGCCTTCACGGTGGTGTTATACACCCTACAGGGCCAAACCGTCTTGCCTGAGCAGATGGTGAGCCAGGGCAGCGAACCCGCCACCCTCCGCCTCCCCAATGACCTACCCGAGGGCTTCTACTATTACCAGATCCTCTCTGGCAGCCGATCGGCTACGGGTAAGGTGTATATCGAATAGAAGTGTAGTTGTTAATGTATACTCTGAAAGAGGCGGTCCCATGGGTCGCCTTTTTTGTCATTCATATTTCATTTTGAACTCGACTTATTATTAACTGAACAATTATCAAAATAGTATGGTTCTAGTAATTAAATCATCATCTCCATTAGATTGATTGGAATATCATAGTCCCTAAAGTAGGCTCGTTATACTCACACAATAGAACTATCACAAATCTGTTTTTTTAGTACACTTTTTCGATAGAAAAAGGCTAATACCGATTAATATCATCAAAATCAACTAGTGCGAATCCCAGTTTGTAGGGAAGTCTATTTCATTCAATCAGCTGTCCTTTGAATAAATTTAAGTGCAGAATTATTTTGCCTAATCATTTCATATAAACAAAATCTACAGATGGCGAACAAACTAATTAGGACTCTTAAATACAAAATAGGCGTGGGCGGAAGGGGGTTGTACCAAAATTTGAAAAAGCTTTATTTATTTATTAGAGCGTCATGGTTAACGTTTATATCATGGATTAGGGAGAAGGATATTAAACGAGTAAGCTTAACTCAGTTTTCAGCATGGGCAAGAAATAAGTCGCAAATAGTAAGAGGCAAGAGACTCTTGAAGGGGTGGGACAAACCAATGACGGATAAAGTCCCCCTTTCTAAGCGAACCGGAGATAAAGAAACTCCGCCGACTCGTATTCAATATATTAACCACATTTTTTCAGAGCGCATTAGTTTTTTCTCTAAAACCTTATTGGCTATATTTTTTATCATATTATCATTATACTCTATTCGTATACTCCGAGATGATCGATTGGTTATCACCTCCTTTACCGTACCCAAAGAGGCAACTGAAAACGGGTTAACCGGAGAGGTATTAGTGAAAGAAATACTTGATAGAATAGAGGAAATAAGTCTTGAGGCACAAAAAAATGCTCCTAAAGAAATAAAGGAAATTCTCGAAGAAGAAGATACCAGAATTCCTGATTTAGAAGTCGCTACCCTTTCATTTGAATCCATTATTGAGTCAATAGGTGCAGCCTTAAATATTAATCAGAATAAGATATCAGGTGAATTGATCTTTAAATCAGATTATTCTACGAAACTTACTTTACGAATTCCAGGAGAGCCAATTATCCTTTATGAGGAATCACAAACGAAAAGTGCCGAATCAGAAGTAGCAGCAAACACTCAATACCAACATGTGAATGACATGGTAAATAAAGCTGCTGTAGAAATCTTAGAAACACTTGACCCAATAACATTAGCCAATTATTACTATACAGTTTCAGTAAATAGTCAAGAACTTGCCGAGTCATTTGGTGACGATAGATTTCTGGCCAGTATAGGCTATAAAAGTTCTAATAATTTCTTAGATGAATGCGAAACACTATTGGTATCTGTAATTCACGATTCAAAAGTTTCCTCTGATGAATTAGCTTGGGCGTACTTTAGTTTGGGCAATGTAGCATGGCAAAAAAAAGATTACAAGCAGGCACTGATTCAGTATCAAAAGGCAGTAGATGAGGTCTCCAATCTTGGTAGTGGATGGTTGAAACTAGGCGATAGTTATTTGAATTTAGGAAATTATACCAAAGCCAAGGAATGTTATGAAAAAGCTAAAAGACATTTAACAGACCCACTAGATGCTTATATTGGTTTGGCATATTGCGAAATGGAATTAGGTAATTGGGATAATGCATTTGATGAAGTTGAAAATATTAGTAATGAAGTTGAGCGTTCTGCTGGTACAATTCAAAACTTACAAGCTCAAATATACTATAATCAAGGACAACTATCGGATGCTATCAACTATATGAGAAAAGCTATTGAAGAAGATGGAGATGACCCTAGTTTTTACAAAACCCTTGGCACCTATCTTATAGATGGAGCTTTACAGTCTTCAGATTTACAGGAAACTAAAGACTACCTAAATGAAGCTTCTAGTTATTTAAATCGAGGATTGAATGAAATTAGACAGGCTGGAGGCGATCAAAGGGAACTTCAAATAGATATTTTAGGGGAACTTGCATGTCTTTGGTTAATGCGGGGAGATACGCTCGAGGCCTCACAAAATGTAAAAAAACTATTTACTGTTTACAATTACGACTTGGCCGAAAGAAGAGAGCTATATATTGAAAGTCAAGATAACAAAAAGAAAGCGGAGAATGAATTTAACGTATATTACGCTCCAGAAAAAGCTGAGCACACAAATAAGCCAGCATTAATCCATTTATACTTTGCAAACTTATGGTTTGATAGAGGTCAATATGGTAAGGTAAGTTATTGGCTAGCACGTACAACGGAAGATGGTCTAGAGTATATTCATAAGGGAGTAATCCGACGATTTAAAGGCGAATATTACTCCACAACAAGTAATTGGGAGCAAACAGATACATCATTTTTAGAAGCTGCTGAAGTATTTGATGACGCTAAGACTTATTGGCCATCCGAATTGATTGATTGTATTGAAGGACAACAGATTGCAAAATTGTATCAAAACAATTATCAAGCTGCAATTAAGCATGGTTATGCACTCATGACACTTATTGATGAAAATGAAAATTTCACAGCCTACCAGAAGTTTGATAGAAAAAGCAAGTTAGGATACCTATTAGTTAGATATGGCGACGATGAACAAAGAGAAAGCGGATATGACCTATTAGACGTAGCTTCTACTGGGTTACTTACCGAAGAATTAAAAACTAGTTCAAGATTGGATTGGAGGGCAGGATACTATGAATTAGGTATCTATCAAGCAAGAGTATTACGCATTTTAGCTAGACTTGCCCTTGGTGATGGAAAAGTGTATCAAGCAATCGACCATCTGGAAGAAGCATCTCGCCTTGATATCACTAATCCCTTTATTTTACTCGATCTTGTTACGGCATATGAAAAGGCAGGTTATAAGGAAGATAAGATAGAGGAGTTATACCAGCAAGCACTTGGGTGTAGTGGTATAACTAATTGGAATATAATAGCTAATGAATTGATCTATTTTGATCCACTATCTATCCAGATTTCTCGATATAAAAAATTGATTGAGGTCAGTAAAGGGTTTCCTAATTTATACGGAGTATTACTAAAGCTACTTGCTGTGAAAGGTGATCGTGTCATGCTTGCAGAAGTAGCCGAAGATGCTGAATCCGACGGTTACCTTCCATATCAGGAAATAAACTTTTATCCTTTTACACATTTTAGCAAAGAGATAGAAGAAACTTGGGGTATTATGGAATAATTATTTTTGGATAAAAAATAAGTCTTTATCTGCACTTATTACTTCTTATTTCTTAAAAGTTAATAGCTATTTTTTCATAAAGGAAAATGCCATGAAAAATGAAGAAAGCACAAAAAGCCTAGTTAAAGATGCTCTAGTAATCCTAAACACTCTCAAAGGGAATAAGAATGGACAAGAAAATTTAACTCAGATTTTAAGAGATCTTGAACAAGAATTAGGTAGACAAAACAATCTAATTTCAGACCAAAAGAGGATAATTGACCCTTTGATACAACTAGGCAAACTTGAACTGGTTGGAGATACAGGTACATCCAATGATTACAGGGATGTACTCAGTGTTATACAAAATTATCTCTCACAATTAAACAACCAAGGTATAGAAACTTCAGAAGTACAAGGTGTATTTAATTCTTTGGATAAATACTGGGATGATCTTTCTACTCTAGAAAGTAGTGCAGGGGCAATTAGAAATGAAATTTCTGCGCCTCTAAAAATTGAAGTAGAGAGATTTAGTGAGTTGAGACGGTTTTCAAAACTTGGTTATTGGATTGGGAGCATAGGCTTAGTTATTTCTATTTTAACAATCTCAGGCCTTACCGTTTTTAATCGAGATTCCAGTGTAGGTAGTTTTTCTTTTTGGGTTAGCAGTACGGATGTAAAGCTTAAATTAGACAGTATGTCTCAACTAATTAATGCACTACAACCAACTGAACCAACCTTAGATTATTCTAAAGTCCCTTGGTACTCGCCACATAATCCCTTGTTCTTTATTGATATAAACTTCCAACCGACTATCTCTGTTCGAGATACAGTGTTATTTGGAAATAAAGGCCTGTTCGAATGGGAAGAGTTTTCTATCTACATCAAATCTAAAGACTATACAAGAAATGATTTAGCCTATTTATATTTAAATAATGATCCAATTGAAAGCGAATCAATATTTACTTTATTAAGGCCCGCTGAGGCTAATCCCTTCAATTTTGTTTCGGGGAAAGGACTACACGTAAAGGAGGGACTTCGTTATATCTTTTTTGAAAAATTTCTTTTTGAAGTAGTTCGTGTAAAGGACACCTGCATTCGCCGTTGCAGCA
>DESS01000269.1 GCA_002361335.1 Richelia sp. UBA3308 | reverse complement strand
ATTACACTGATTACACGCTCAAGAACTAACAACTAACAACTAACAACTAATTTAAATTGGCCAAGTTTTGTTGAGTCACTTCATCTGCCGGAAATAAGGTTTCAATTCGTAACTCTTGTAACATTATGTCGTGGGGTGTACCTAAAGTAGCGATCGCAGAAAAAAAGTTTAGATTGATTCCGTCTTTAAGAAAATTTACAGTTAATAATGGTAGTTGCCAGGTGTGTGAATGAGAAAGTTTCCACAACTGTGGAACATCTGGATATGTCAGGAATTCTTGATAAAACTGCATGGTTTGCTCGTTGTTACCGTTTGCGATCGCTTCTCGATAGATTCTTTTGATTAAATGACTGGCGATTTCTTTCCAATTGACAACAAATGGTTTTAAACCTTGGGGATGTAACATCAATCGCATCAAGTTTATTTTACCATCGTAGAAAAAGTTTTGTAAATCTTCTGAATTAATTAACCAGTTTATCAACCGTTGCGAAGCTGGATTACTTTGAATTAAATTCCAATATCTATCCATGATTAACACGGGTGAATGTGTTTGGGAAAGCATAATGAAATCTAAAGCTTTGCGGATGGGTTCAAATTCTGGTGAAGATAAATCGTTTTCGGAATAAATTGGTGCGAATCCTGCCGTAGTCAGCATGATATTTTGTTCCCGTAAAGGAATATCTAGTACGGTAGCAAGTTGCAAAATCATATCTTGACTGGGGTTTGCTCTACCGGATTCGAGGAAACTAATGTGTCTTTGAGAGACATCGCTGGCTAAAGCTAAATCGAGTTGACTGAAATTTCGTTGTTTTCGCCAGTATTTTAGGAGATTACCGAAGGTTATTTCTTCGTTTGAGATAGATTGCATTGCAATATTTGTTGATAAATATTATTCCTGTAGAGACGTGATATATCACGTCTCTACATTTGGTATTTGGTTTATTACCTCAAAGGTAATTGTTTCTCTCGGATACAGCAATCATAATCAAAACAACAACAATGATTGAATTTGAATCGGAGAAGAAAAGTCATGTCTAATACAATTTCTCAAAATCAAGTTTCTGCATCTGGTAAATTATTTTCAGCCAAATCGCTTTATTTAGTACTGGTAATTATTGGAAGTATTGCACCTTGGAGTTTGCTGTTAAAATTCTTTATTCAAAATGGTTTTTCTATTGAGTTGTTAATTGAGAAGGGATTTGCTAATTTCGCTGCTGCTGCTTTTGCAACTGATTTGCTGATTAGCGCATTAGTATTTTTGTGTTTTACATTTTTTGAATTGAAGCGATTGGGTTTATCACGTAGCAGATTAATCATTTATATCGCAGCAACTTTTGGAGTTGGTTTGAGTTGTGGTTTACCTTTATTTTTATATTTCCGGGAAGGAGTTTTGGAAAAGAAACAGTAATAGCGTAATTATTAAATGGTGCGTTACGGCATTTTCCTATTGATAAATTTTATCGTTACATATTTATTGCACTATAAATTACCGTTTATAGTGCATTGTTACTGGTGCGTTACGGCATTTTCGTATTTATAATTTTTCTCGTTAGATATTTATTGCCGTATAAATTACCGTTTATAGTGCATTGTTACTGGTGCGTTACGGCATTTTAATATTTTTTATTTATATGATTACATATTTGTGCCGCAGGGCACCCTACATGATTAACAAAAATTCTAATAGAGAATCAATTAATATAGGAATCCTACTTGAAAATTGAGAGAGATAGGTACACCTTAATCTTCTAAAATCCTCTTGCCTCTTGCCTGGCTACACAAATAATTTTACAAATCAAACCGTTGCTTTTTCTCTAGTAAAAATCCCCAATTATTTTAGTACACATTCCGCACTTCACAATGTAATACTTAATCGCACTAATAAAACTCAAATAAATTTCAGATAAATTCACTAATAACCCCAGAAAATCAAACATTTATTTAGGAATACTCAAGATAATCTTCAGGACTTACACATTGACAAACTAACGGAAATATGTGTAAATACCAAAATTGAGTCTTGAATATGCCATTGAAAGTGGTGCTTACAAAATTTGAAACAGGAACCAAAAAATGATTATTACAAAAGAAGATCATTTTCAAGTTCGTCCAATGACTAAAGATGATCTAAAAATAGCCTTAAGCTGGGCAGCTTCTGAGGGTTGGAATCCAGGGATTGATGATGTTGATAATTTTTATGTTGCCGATCCTGGAGGATTTTTAATTGGAGAATTAAATGGGAAACCTATTAGTTGTATTTCCGTCGTGCGATATGATCCTCAATTTAATTTTATTGGGATTTATATTGTTAAACCGGAAGAACGGAAAAAGGGATTTGGTTTAAAAACATGGCAAGAAGCATTTAAGTTAATTGCCGATCAACCTGCTGCTTTAGATGCTGTTTTAGAACAAATTAATAATTATCAAAAATTTGGTTTTAAACCTGCTCATCATCATTTCCGTTATCAAGGGATAATCACAGGAAAAATTTTATCTGAGGTGAGGGATTTAAAAACTATTGATTTTGAGCAACTTTGTCGTTACGATCGGCAATATTTTCCTAGTTACCGTCCTGATTTTCTTTATTGTTGGATTAATCAACCTCATGGACAAGGTTACGCTATTATCAATGATGGTGATTTGTTAGGTTATGGAGTGATTAGAAAAGCTACGGATGGTTTTAAAGTTGCTCCTTTATTTGCGGAAAATCAAGATATAGCAGAAAAGTTATTTTTAGCCTTAGCTACTTATGCTGAGGGAAGTAATCTTTATGTAGATGTTCCTAATATTAATAAATCGGCTATTCTCTTCTTTGAAAATTATAAAATGAATCCTATATTTGAATGTGTACGAATGTACACAGGAGAACCACCTCATATTGATTGGCAGAAGGTTTTTGCTGTTACTAGTTTGGAATTAGGTTAAATTTTAAAAGCATGTTGTGCAGCATGAGAAATAAACAAGGTACGTTTAGATTATCATTTTTGCTGAATTGTTAATGGTGGGTTACGGCATTTTCGTATTTTTTATTTCTATGATTACATATTAATGCCGTAACACACTCTATATAATTAACAAAAATTCTAATAGAGAATAAATTAATAGAAAATGAAAAATCTAATATTTTATTTGGGTTTTGCAACAATTATCACTCACGAATTGGATGCGATCACTCAATCAGAATGGAAACTTTTATTTATACTAAGAAGTCTACCGGAGGAAATCGCATCACCGATTTTTGTGATTCTTCACGTACCACTAATTACTGCGCTTCTTTGGTTAACAAATAATCAATCTCAAACAGTGAAAAATTGGTCAAGAATTGGACTTGCTGGATTTCTTGTGATTCATAGTGGACTTCATAAATTATTAGAACATCATCCAGACTATACTTTTAATTCCTGGCTTTCTTTGGGGCTTATTTATGGTGGTGCTTTGATTGGATTTGTTTATTTTATTTATACTTTTGTTTTTTGGAGGGAGAGTCGTGTAAAAATAAATCTTGGTGAAGTGGATTAGTATAAGTTATACCATTTCTTTATAAAAATGCGTCGAATTTAGCCACCTAACGGTTGGCTTTGTAAAGGTAGCTCCACTCTTATAGAGTGAGAGCGATTAAGCGCAACCTCCGCCTAGAATTGGTATTACTATTCTGACTCAGAAAGAGCGATAACTTGCTTACTAAAAATAACAAATTATCTAGTAAGGCATTATAGTTATTAAATTTTTGGTTTAAATTAAGTAGATTTAACAAAATCTAAAAGACGTTGCATTGCAGCGTCTCTAGATTGTTTTTATTGATTTATCCAAAATATTATTGATTTTTTAGTTACTTAAGGATAAACCCTTTTGGCTTATAAACTATTACAAAATTATCATACAGATATTTCCTGTCGCTCTTCTTTAATATTTAATTGAGATTTTTCTTCTTCCGGTGGGTTTTCGCGAATAAATTTTTCGATAGCTTCTTTTACCTGCAAACCATGGCTATTTCTATCTTTAAATATATAGCTTTCAGGATTATTAATATACTCTTTGGCAAATTTATCCAAAAATTCTATATGATTACGTTTAGCATTATCCATATTGTTATCAAAGTATTTCCCAATCACTTGATTTATTCGCTTTTTTTTAGGTATTACAGGCATCTGAGCATATATTTGTAATGCTCCATGAATCTGTTCATCTGAGTAATTATTTTCCTTGTTGAATGCTTTTTTACGTAATTTTTGATATGTTTTATTATTTTTTTCTGCTGTTAACTTTTCTCGGTCATAGATAGTTTGATTTAAATCAAATTGAAGACGTAAATAACGTTCAGAATTTTGTCCCCCCATTAAACTTTTGCAAATTATAGCCTGAATTTCTGCTTGCCCACCCATAAATAAATTACTAATACGACGTGCCCAATTAATTAGTCCCCAACGTTTGATATTTTTAAATTCATATGGTTCTGTATCTGTACCAGTTCCAATGGAAAGTAAAGAAATATTTTCGAGTTTATAGCCCAAGTCTAAAGCATAAGCGATAGCGCATAGAGAAGGATTGTTAACAGTTACTCCACCATCAACATGAGGATAACTACATTTAAATTTTATATCTTCTCCTTGTTTCGTTTTCATTGGTTGATTTTTATTGCCATCGATATATAGTCTTTCTTCATGTGTTAATTCAAATCCAGGAAAGAAGGTAGGAGCGGATGCAGAGCTAGTGCAAATTTTGTAAAGAGGTTGTTCGTAGTACCATGGATGTCCGTTAGGAAATTGACTTTTATCATAGTGATTAGAAAAAAAAGTCGTATTTCTGTATAAGGTATCGTAGGCAGGAATTAACAAAATTGGTTTTGCTTCAAAATTATCTTCTTGTTTCTTTGAATCTCTACCTACGTCTTTTAAGAATTTATCTTTATTTGAATTTTTCTTTTTAAAAACTTTTTCTAAAACATCCTGTAACCCTTTATTATCATATTGCGGAACAGATATTTTTTTATGCTTCAACATTAATTTTAATCTTTTTAATAACTTAAAAGATTGAAATTTACTATAGCCTGGAAATATTTTTTGTCCCTCATCATGATACATCTTAATCATCTTTTCTATTTCTATCCCAGTAGAAATACCTGCTGCTAAAATAGCAACAAAGGTACGTTTACATTACCGTTTTTAGTGCATATTTACTGAGTGTAATTTTTTGCATACTTCCTTACAATTAGTAAATGGACTGCTAGTGTTACATAATTCGCGAAAATAAAAGCCCACAGTTTTCATATGCCCTACGGGCACGCTACGCGTTCAGCTTGCTGACCCGTTAGGGTAACGTGGGATGAAATTGGAGTAAGCACTTTTAAGTGCCGTGAAATGATATACTGATGGGAGTTATGTCCTAGTACAC
>DESS01000373.1 GCA_002361335.1 Richelia sp. UBA3308 | reverse complement strand
AAACGACATAAGTTCAGGGATGAACTGACTCCCTATCTGACCACGCCGAGTGCCGAATCTCTACCGACCCTCGTTGGTAACGCACAGAGCGAAGCTGGTGACTAGTGGCGCAAACAGACACCCACAGGGTGACACTGGCGCTAATGGGGTGAGGATACGATGAAATAGATCCTATAAAAACGTCTTAGCTCCGTGGCAGCAATGTACACCGACTCCTATAATCTCACAGCGATCCTGATATGTTAGCTGTAACTCCCGAGATGGGGTCAGGCGGAATGGATACATCTAAGTCCTCGAAACAATCTATCTTATGGAACGAGTAAAAACGTTAGACGGTCTTGAGCCGGTCGAAGCTCAGGT
This sequence comes from Richelia sp. UBA3308, assembly GCA_002361335.1. Taxonomy (GTDB): domain Bacteria; phylum Cyanobacteriota; class Cyanobacteriia; order Cyanobacteriales; family Nostocaceae; genus Rivularia. The sequence continues at coordinate 4,683 of DESS01000373.1, read as the reverse complement.
AGATGTGAGATATTTAATTCCGTTCTAACGGGTAGGATGCTAGCAAAACTGCTAGCGGGTATTCAGAAGTGTATTTGGAGATGAAGCGCATGGTTAGACATGATATCAAAATTGATGTTAATGAACTTTGGAAGAAGCTCCCATGGAAGAAATTCCGTGTAACTCTCTTCCGCCTACAACGAAGAATATACCAAGCCGTTAGGAATGGTGATCTGGCTCGTGCCAGGAACCTCCAAAAACTGGTGCTGAAATCCGCCGCCGCAAGAATGTTAGCGATACGGCAAATTACTCAACTGAATCGAGGCAAACAAACCGCCGGTGTGGATGGAGTCAAATCCCTAGACATACTGGAAAGGTTTAAAACCTTCTTCTGTTTAGGGAACATCAAAAACTGGAAACCATCGGAACTTAGGAGGATTCCGATTCCCAAGAAGAATGGGAAAATGAGAATTCTAAGCGTTCCTACAATATACGACCGCATATGGCAATGTATTGTTAAATACGCATTAGAACCCGCTCATGAAGCCACTTTTCACGCGAATAGTTACGGATTCCGCCCTGGTAGAGGCGCACACGATGCTCAAAAACTCGTATATCTCAGATTAAGTTCTAACGTCCGAGGATACGAAAAACGAGTCATCGAGCTTGACATCAAGAAATGCTTTGATACCATATCTCACTCCGCTATAATGGATCGCCTTATAGCAGGAAACGAGATGAAGGCAGCAGTATTTCGATCATTAAAAGCTGGTGCATTTCCCGGTTTTCCTGATGAAGGAACCCCGCAAGGCGGAGTCTTCAGCCCACTGCTAGCAAACATCGCGCTCAATGGAATTGAAGAACTACACACATGTGTCAGATACGCGGACGATATGCTGTTTTTCCTCAAGCCCAAAGATAATGCGGACAAAATACTCTCCAAGGTTGAGAACTTCTTAGCCGAACGAGGTATGCACATCAGTATGGAGAAGACCAAGGTCACTCCAGCGACACAAGGGTTTGATTTTTTAGGCTGGCATTGTAAGGTTCAGAAGAACAAGAAGTACAGATGTACTCCTTCAACTGATAACTACAAGGCATTCATGCTCAAAGTCAAAACCATCATCACCAATTCTAATATGTCTCCGGAGGAGAAAGTCAAACAACTAGCTCCCATTGTAAGAGGCTGGCGACAATATCACAAGTATTGTAAAATGGATGGCTCTAGATTCTCACTATGGAATACTCATCGAAGCTTCTTCTACCGACTTACCAAGCTTAAAAGTATTGGTAAAAACAAGGGAATAGAACTTTGTAAAAAAGCCTTCCCCGCCGTTGCGTACTCCGAAAATAAATTTATCAATGTAAAAGGCGACTCTAGTCCTTACAACGGTAACTTAACTTACTGGAGTGAACGTAACTCTAAGCTCTACACCGGATACACTGTTTCCTTACTAAAGGAGCAGAACCATACATGTCCAGTATGCGGAACAATTTTAATGCACGATGAAAACATCGAACTCCACCACCTTGATGGAAACCATAACAATTGGAGGAGGTCTAATGTATCAGTCATGCATAAAAGCTGTCACCAATACCTGCACATGCGGCATAAGGGATTGTAATATACATTACACCCTGGCGAATATCTAGGAGCCGGATGCACAGAAATGGGCACGTCCGGATCTGAATGAGAGGTGCGGGAGTCTAACTGTCCGGTTAAACAGTTATCATATCTGTGGGCACCGGCGTAAGAAGTAAGAAGTAAGAAGTAAGAAGTAAGAAGTAATGAGTAATGAGTAATGAGTAAAAGGGTTATATAGTAAGTAATTAGCCGGACTTGATATTATGGGTAATTCTAAGGACATCATATTATTTATTATCCCATGCCCAATGCCCAATGCCCAATACCCCATGCCCCATGCCCGAAAAAGTGAAACTTTGGCAGTTTTTCAAGCGTCTTGTATTTAGGGCACTATTTGTAATCAAATGGTGTTCCAAGATATATATAAGGTCTCGATCTAGTAATTAAGATAATTAAAGTGCGAGCCAAAATAATCACTAATTATCACTCTATCCTACTATGATGTACAACTACCGATTGCCTAAACTTCAAATGCGTCGCCTGGGATTCGCTTTAATGCTGCCAGTTGCACTTTGTGGCGCGGTAGTTCTTCCGACTCAACTACAAACTGCTACAGCCCAAACTTCTTCAGAGAATCGCCCTCTTACTATCCGTGCGGATATTCAAGAATACAATTCTAATACTCAGGTAGTTACCGCACGTGGCAACGTACAACTTTTATATCCTTCTCGTCAGATAAAAGCAACTGCAGCCCAAGCACAATATTTTAATCAAGAACGTCGGATTATTCTGAGTGGTGGCGTATATATTTTGCAAAATGGTACTAATAGCATTCGGGGAGAAACTGTTACTTATTTAATTGATGAAGGACGATTTATCGCTGCGCCCAAACAAGGTGGACAAGTAGAATCTATATATGTTGTAGATGATAGTAACATAAATACTCAATCGAATCGAGCGCCTTCAACGCCAAGGTTAAGACGTTGAAATTAGAAAAGACAAAACAACAGCGCAAATCGTGAAAATTGTTTTAGAGAACATTCACAAATCCTACGGTAAAAGAACTATTGTTAATCGCGTTAACCTAACAGTAGCTCAAGGTGAAATCGTCGGTTTACTCGGACCTAATGGTGCTGGTAAAACGACGACATTTTATATTACCACTGGTTTAGAAAAACCAGACCGAGGAACCGTTTGGTTGGATAACCGTGATATTACTGCTATCCCTATGCATGGAAGGGCACGTCTTGGCATTGGTTATTTAGCCCAAGAACCAAGTGTTTTTCGTCAATTAAGCGTTCGAGAAAATATTCTACTGGTACTCGAACAAACAAAAGTACCCCGTCGGGAATGGCCTATGCGTCTCGATCGCCTTTTACGGGAATTCCGTTTAGATAAAGTTGCTTACAGTAAAGGAATTCAACTTTCCGGAGGAGAAAGACGCAGAACCGAATTAGCTCGGGCTTTAGCATCTGGAAGAGAAGGGCCTAAATTTTTATTATTAGATGAACCCTTTGCTGGAGTCGATCCCATCGCTGTTTCCGAAATTCAAGAAATTGTCGCACGACTTCGCGATCGCAATATGGGCATCTTGATTACAGATCACAACGTGCGCGAAACCCTTGACATTACCGATCGAGGTTACATCATGCGGGAAGGACAAATATTAGCTTCCGGCTCTTCTGATGAATTGTACAACAACCCCCTTGTAAGGCAATATTACCTAGGTGATAAATTTCAGGTTTAGTATGACAGTGAGCGGGCATTGGGGATGAAGGATGGGGGCTAGTGTGGGGAGAGGGGGTAGAGAGGGGAGAGGGTTACGTTTGTCCATACTGCATTGCTCCCACACTTCCCACACTTCCCACACCTCCCACACTCCCTCTTCTGTTCAAGATTTGAGTCTTAACGAGCGTGCCATTCCCCCATGCCCATTGCCCAATTCCTAATTTATTAATAATGGCTAAGTACAAATCCTATCAGAGTTTTTCGCTAATACCAATCTCAATTATGGATCGCTATCTTACTAGCGAAATGATACCGCCATTTTTATTCGGTGTTGCTGCTTTTTCTTCTCTGGGAGTATCCATTGGTGCGGTTTTTGAATTAGTACGTAAAGTTGTTGAATCTGGACTACCTATAGAAATAGCTGCTAGAGTTTTTGTATTAAATTTCCCTGAATTTATTGTTTTAGCTTTCCCCATGTCCACGCTATTGGCTACTTTGATGACTTACAGTCGTCTTTCTAGTCAAAGTGAATTGACAGCGTTACGTAGCTGTGGTGTTAGCGTTTATCGTTTGGTTGCTACTGCGGTATGTTTAAGTTTTTTGGTTACTGGATTAACGTTCCTATTTAACGAACAAATCGCACCCGCTGCAAAGTACCAAGCATCTGTGACTATGCGAAAAGCACTCAAAACCGAACAACCTTCATTCAAAAGAGAAAATTTAATTTATCCTGAATATAAAAAAATTAAACAAAAAGATGGTAGTAAAGAAAAGATTTTAACTCGGTTATTTTATGCCGATAAGTTTGATGGCAAAAGGATGCAAGGTCTCACAATTATAGACCGTTCCCAAACAGGTTTGAGTCAAATTATTCAGGCAGAATCAGGAGAATGGAATGTATCGGATAATGTTTGGGATTTCTATAACGGTACTATTTATGTAGTCGCTCCTGACCGTTCTTATCGCAATATTGTACGCTTCCAACGTCAACAAGTAAAATTACCTCGCACTGCATTAGATTTAGCAAAAGAAAGCCGCGATTACGGCGAAATGAATATTGTCCAAGCGTATAAACAATTAGAAGTAGAAAAGCTGGGCGGTGATGAACGAAAAATTCGTAAACTTAGAGTTAGAATCCAGCAGAAATTTGCATTACCATTTGTTTGCGTCGTTTTTGGTTTGGTTGGTGCAACAATGGGAAGTATACCGGGAAGAACTGGTTCTGCTAAAAGTTTCGGTATTAGTATAATAATTATTTTTGGTTACTATCTATTCAGTTTTATTACTGGTGGATTAGCACAAGCAGGTATTTTTTCTCCTTTTCTTGGCGCTTGGTTTCCCAATTTTTTTGGATTCGGAATCGGTTTATTTTTGCTCACACGCGTAGCAAA
>DESS01000170.1 GCA_002361335.1 Richelia sp. UBA3308 | reverse complement strand
GATCCAGTTAGCAAACGTCCCATTGGAGTTAGTCGTTATACAGAAGAAGATGGTTGGATTGAAGGTTATATTGACCGTTGGTTGGATGTTCCAGCTAAGGAACATATTTCAATTTTAGGTGAGTTTGGTACCGGTAAAACTTGGTTTGCTCTACATTATGCTTGGGTAGCACTACAACGATACAAAGACGCACAGCACAGAGGTGTTCAACTTCCGCGCTTACCTTTGGTAATTCCCTTGCGAGATTATGCCAAAGCCGTAAGTGTTGAGTCGTTGTTTTCCGAGTTTTTCTTCCGTCAACATGAAATTCCCATTCCCGGATATTCGGCTTTTGAACAACTCAACCGTATGGGTAAACTGTTGCTGATATTCGATGGTTTTGATGAAATGGCGGCGCGGATAAACCGTCAGGAAATGATTAATAATTTTTGGGAATTGGCGAAAGTTGTTGTTCCCGGTGCCAAGGTGATTTTAACTTGTCGCACGGAACATTTTCCCGAAGCTCAGGAAGGAAGGGCTTTGTTAAATGCGGAATTACAAGCTTCGATTGCTAATTTGACGGGAGAAACACCGCAGTTTGAAGTGTTGGAATTGGAAAAGTTTGACGATAATCAAATTCGTCAGGTGTTGTCACTGCAAACAGAAGCCGCTACAGTTGACATTGTTATGGGTAATTCCCAACTGCTGGATTTAGCCCGTCGTCCAGTTTTAACTGAATTAATTTTAGAAGCTTTGCCAGATATTGCAGCGGGTAAACCTGTGGATATGTCGCGGGTTTATTTGTACGCAGTGCGCCGGAAGATGGAACGGGATATTAAAGCCGAACGGACTTTTACTTCTTTGGCAGATAAGATGTATTTCCTTTGCGAATTGGCTTGGGAAATGCTTTCTACGGAGCAGATGAGTTTGAATTATCGGTTGTTTCCCTCGCGCATTCGACGGTTATTTGGTTCCATAGTGCAGGAAGAAAAAGATTTAGACCATTGGCATTATGATATGCTCGGCCAAACAATGCTAATTCGTAATGCTGATGGTGATTATACACCAGCCCATCGTTCGTTGTTGGAATTTTTTGTGGCGTATAAATTTGCCGCAGAATTGGGAGTTTTAGCTGATGATTTTACGGAATTAGCCCAAGCTCAGTCTTGTTTGGATGAAAATGCTGCAGCCGTTGATTATACTTGGTCTAGTTATTTTCAGCGTCAATTGGATGATACTGGGTGTAGTGTGGCAATTCCTCCACTAAGGAAGTTTATTAGTGAATCATTGGAGAAATTGAAAGATACCTTTGGGCGATCGCTATTTGCGAAAGCGGTTTTGGATTTAATTATAGGAATGGTAGATGATAATCAATCGTTGATTAAAGTTATTGAGGAAACGCGAGGAAAAAAAGATTCGGAAGTTGCTTATATTGGTGGGAATGCAGCAACTTTGTCAGTGAAGCTTGATAATGGGAGTTTGGAAGGGAAGGATTTATCTGGTGCTGTGGTGAAGGGGGCGGATTTTCATAATGCGAGTTTGAGTGGTGTTGATTTTGCCGGAGCGAATTTAGCTGAAAGTGTTTTTGCTAGAGATTTAGGTGATGTTAGGGCAGTAGCATTTAGCCCAGATGGTAAATTATTAGCTATAGGTGATTCTAGTTGCATGGTTCGCTTGTGGGATATTGCAAGTGGAAGAGAAGTTTTAATTTGTAAAGGACATACTCGTTGGGTAACATCAGTAGCATTCAGTTGTGATGGTAATACTATTGCTAGTTGCAGTTCTGACAAAACCATAAGACTTTGGAATACTAAAACCGGAAAATGTCTTAAAATTTTTCAAGGTCATAGCAATTGGATACTATTTGTTACTTTCAGCCCTGATGGTAAAACTCTTGCCAGTACTAGCGGTGATAAAACGTTGAAGCTGTGGAATATAGATACTGGAGAATGCCTTAAAACTTTTCAAGGTCATACCAAATGGTTGCATGCAGTAGATTTTAGTCCTAATGGTGAGCTACTTGCTAGTGGAGGTTTCGACAAAACTGTAAAACTATGGGATATAGCCACTGGAAAATGTGTTTATACTTTTAATGGGCATAGTGATTATGTACTATCAGTGGCATTCAGTCCAGATGGTAAAACAATTGCTAGTAGCAGTTTAGACCAAACTATAAAATTATGGAATATTAGTACCAAACAATGTTTCCGTATTTTCCAAGGGCATACCAATGGGATAAACTCTGTGACTTTTAGTCCTAACGGTAATACTTTAGCTAGTGGTAGTGACGATCAAACAGTTAAGTTATGGAATATCACGACTGCAGAATGTGTTTATACTTTTGAAGAATATAGCAATTCGGTAAATTCAGTAGTATTCAGTGCGGATGGAAAAAAGCTTGCTACTGGTGGTGATAACCAAACTGTAAAGTTATGGGATATTGCGACTAAAGAATGTCTTCAGGCTTTACACAGGCATAGCAGTCTGGTATACGCAGCGACATTTAGTCGCGATCGCAAGTTACTTGTTAGTGGCAGTAATGACCAAACTGTAAACTTATGGAATGTTGATAATGGGGAATGCTTGTATACTTTTGCCGGACATACTAATTTCGTTAGCTCGGTAGCATTTAGCTCTGACAACAAAATGCTTGCTAGTGGTAGTTCTGATAAAACAGTTAAATTGTGGAATATAGCTACAGGAGAATGCCTTCATACCTTTGAGGGACATACTAATTGGATTACTTCCATAGCATTCGCTACAGACTGTAAGATGCTTGCCACTGCAAGCGAGCATAGAACTGTAAAATTGTGGAATATTAGCACCGGAGAATGTGTTTATACTTTAGAAGTAGATAACTGTGTAGAATCAGTAGTCTTTAGTCCAGATAGCAAGACGTTTGCAACTGGCGGTTATGATACAATCTTGAGATTGTGGAATGTTGCTACCGGAGAACGTATTCATTCTTTGAAGGGTCATACTCATTCCATAATGTCAATTGTTTTCAGTTCAGATGGTAAACTTTTGACCAGCGCCAGTGATGACAAAATTGTAAAATTGTGGAATATCAATACACAAGAATGTCTTTATTCTTTGGAAGGGCATACTCGTGGTGTCAGAACGGTAGACTTTAGTTCAGATGGTAAGATGCTTGTTAGTGGTAGCGATGACCAAACTGTAAGGTTATGGAAAGTAGATAGTGGAGAATGCATTCATACTTTGTATGGACATACAAATTCTGTATATTCAGTGATTTTTAATTCGGATGGTAAAACCATTATAAGTTGCAGCCAGGATATGACAATCAAATACTGGGACATCAAAACTGGCAAATGTGTAAAAACCTTGAAAAGCGATCGCCCTTACGAAAACATGAACATCACCGGCGTTACAGGCATAAGCGAAGTTGAAAAAAGTACCCTCAAAGCATTAGGTGCCGTGGAGAATAATTTAAACCAAGAGTAGGCTCAGCGTCAGGGTTATGGTGCGTTAGATGATGTATTAAAACTTTTGACTTTAACAGATAGATTGTCGTGCATCTAACACACCCTACAATTGTGCCATTCCGCCATTCCGCCATTTTGTCCTAATTCAAACCAAGAGTAGGCTCAGCGTCAGGGTTATGGTGCGTTAGATGATGTATTGAAACTTTTCACTTTAACAGATAGATTGTCGTGCATCTAACACACCCTACAATTCCGCCATTCCGCCATTCTATTTGTCCGAATTTAAACCAAGAGTAGGCTGAGTGTCAGGGTTATGGTGCGTTAGATGATCTATTAAAACTTTTGACTATCTAACACACCCTACAATTCTAAATTCTAAATTCTAAATTCTAAATTCTAAATTCTATTTGTCCGATCGCAGCATAAATTAGACCATGACAAATCTTAAGTAAGAGATTTTGAGTCCGAGCTTACTGGGTACAAATTATGCTAATTCAGAGTTACATGAAATATAAAAAATCCATGTCGTTTCTATATTAAATGACATGGAAATAGCTGTGTTGATGTAAATAAGGTTGAAATTTTTCGATTTAATTTGATAATCCTAGTCTGTAAAAAACTACTGTAATTACAGAATACCGAAAAAGTGTAAAAAGCCTTCCCCACCAAATACTTCAATCAAAACAACCGCCAAAAATCCAATCATTGCAAAACGACCATTCCAAAGTTCTGCTTGGGGGGTAAAACCAAAACGCAAAGCATTACGATTCTCTTCCATTTGTTCGTACTCCAAATTACAATTTGTTAATTTATGTAAACTATAATAGTAATTAATTCTTAATATAAACAAGATACCTAGAGAACATATTTATGTTTTTTTTGTATTCTTCCTTGATGTTTCTGGTAATCCTAATCACCTTTTAATTGTTGATGGTGCATCGGGTGCTGAAATTTCTCAGTTTGAATAGAAGTGCGGCAGTTATCAGTTCTAGCTCAGCCAGGGAGCGTGAATAGTGAGTAGTAAGTAGTGGGTAGAAAAAATAGTACCAGGCTGCTCTATCCTTGGTGGAATACTAGCCTATAGCGTCATCCTAAAAGGATGCGGGCTCGGATCGTTAATCTTGCGAATCCAATTTCACCTCAGCTTCGTATAAATGATGAATTCTAAGATCCGCTGAGGAAGAACCCCATGAGAGTGAAATATTTAGCAACCCTGGCGACTGTTTCTGTATTAAGTTTGGGAACCGTAGTAGCTTGTGCGAATCCTTGTGCTGGTAAAACACCAGAAGGAACCGAGCAAGTTAATCCCTGTGCTGCCAAAGATAAAGCTAACCCCTGTGCTGCCAAAGATAAATCTAATCCCTGTGCTGCCAAAGATAAAACTCCTTAATAACAGATAATTATATTGCTCAAACCCCTGAAAAAAGGGGTTTTTTTATATAACTAGGATTTATTAAGTTTAGTATACCGCCTACTGCCACCGCGATGCTCTTTTTCTTCTTCTGAAGACTTATTTTCTGGTTGTTGATAAGTATCAAATTGATTCTTTGCTTGAGGTATAGAATTTTGGAAAAACGAAAACAAGGCTACTAAAATCCATAGGGGTAAAATTAAGTATAAAATTTTCATACTTTTTAATTTTAGTTAGGGTAACTTGGTATTGAGAAACCAAAATATACTCCTTAGCATCCTAATAACAAGTGAAATATAATACATCTTTTATTTTGTTACTGAGAATAAATTACTTTTTGATCGGTTTGTTGGATTTGATAAGAGAAAGTAATTATCTATGACTCAGAAAAAAACTGTAGAGGCTGGTAATTTTATGTCTCTATAGCCAAAAAAATGCGATCGCCATCTGGGCGATCGCGATCGACTGAGGAACATGGAAGCCTTGTAGCGAGAATGCAAGTAGGGAAACCTCTTCAACAAAGTCAATGTCTCGAAAAAGCGGAAGTTGACGTTGAGGGCGAGACTCAAGACCAAGAGTAGTTATTATTACTTTATATTGCCAGTTTTTTACGTAATCGCGTTTGTTATGCTTGAAGGTATTAACAAACACTTTTGAGCAAAATTTATAATGAAATCTAATCGTCCTTGGGTTATCGCCTTCTGGTTTTATATTGGACTTATTTTGGCAATATCTTTATCAGCTTATTTAAAGATTATTCCCAATGAAATCAAGCAATTTCCCTATTACGACACTATTTTACATTTTCTGTTGATGGGATTTTCGGCTTTTTTAGGACATTTAGCATTTAATAAACGTCAGATCAATATTTTAAATTTTTCTCTTCCTTTGGTGCCGATTGTGATTAGCTTTTTTGTGGTAATTGAAGAATGCTTACAAATGTTTTCCCCTCATCGTAACTTTGATTTAGTGGATTTAGCGGCGGATTTTTGCGGGATTGTTGTATTTACTTGGTTGGCACAGAGGGTGAAGGTAAGAGCATCTGAGGGAAATCAATCGTAATTTTGATAGCAGTTATTAGAGGATGTTTGAAAGCGCAGCCGGAGACGCTCCGCCTCAGGTCTAATTAAATACTAAACTATTTATGAAATAAATTTATTAGAACATCGAAACGTTTTTAGAGACGTGATATATCACGTCTCTACATTTTAATTTCCCCTCTAGGAGAGGTACCGAAGGCGTGATTATTCACACCTTCAATATTCTTAACTCTCAAAACTACGGTTCGCGGCAGATAATGTATTGATGATTATGATCGTTGAAATAAGACCACATGCGGCGCATGTCGTTTTCTATGGTGTTATATTTCCAGTCGATATCATTCACTCCAGTGACATACCAGCCAGACCAAGAACCATTGAACCATTGAATTTTATAGGCAACAACATCACCCTGCAAAATCTTATTATCCATCTCAGTATTCAATCCTTTGGTCCATCTTCTGTCTCTTGCTGCTCTAGATTGTTTCAATTCACAACTTGCTTGGGTTTTAAGGTCATGTTTGATACAGTCAGGGCGGCCACCACAAATACTAATTGTTGATCTAGCTGTTTGTGCGGAAGCTGGTAGAGGAAAGCCCAATGTAGAAATCGCGATCGCACTAGTAATAGTAATAATTGTCAATATTTGAAGAAATTTGCGGCGAAATGAAATTATATCTATGAATCGTTTCATTGTTTTACCTCAATCTGAGTAATTTTTAACTTACATCTCTAAGTATGCATGTCAGAAAAGCTCGCGACTTGAGTTAAATTCTGGAGTATTTCAATGTCATTAATTAGACTTATTTTTCAGAAAAGCTCAGGTAAACTCAGAATTGAAAAGTATTCTATTTAACTTGAATAATTCATAGTGTGCGTCATTAGACTTATTTTTCAGAAAAATTCAGGTAAATTGAGGTATAAATATCCAAAATCATCGGGTTAGTAGATGTATACTAACTGTAGATTGTCAAAAAAACTCATATTTTTTAGAACTATTTTTTTTCTATTGATAAGGATATTTACTAATAATGAACTTCGACTTGAATGAAGCTCTGAAAATAGCGAATAATCTGATGTATGCTCAAATACAAAGAAATTTGACGGATGTTGAAACAGCAATAATTAAAGGGGCTTGGCACAAACAAGATTATGGAAAAATTGCCGAGGAAAATAAATATACTTTAAGTTATATAAGTCAAGATGTAGCTCCCAAGTTATGGAAACTACTTTCAGAAGTTGTGGGAGAAAAAGTTAAAAAAAATAATTTCAAGGAAGCACTGAAACGACATTTGCTTTCATCATCTACTTGTCAGGAGAATAACCTTCAAGATAATTATGTGAAGCAAGAATCCCTAATTATTGACGATGCTTACATCAATCGCCCTCCCGTGGAATCTTTGTGTTATGAAGAAATTTTGCAGCCAGGGGCACTTATATGCATCAAAGCCTCTTGGAAAATGGGCAAAACTTCTTTGATGAACAAGATTTTTGACTACGGCAAGAAGCAGAATTTAAAAACAGTGCCTTTGAATCTGTTGCAAGCGGATGATTGTACTATCAAAAATTTGGATAAATTCTTGCGTTGGTTGTGTTGCAGCATCAGTAGACGGTTAAAACTGGAAAATCATGTCGCTGATTTTTGGGATCACGATTCTAGCAGTAATGATAACTGCACCGCTTATTTTGAAGATTATATTTTAGCCAATATAGATACTCCGCTAGTTTTAGGTTTGGATAATGTAGATAGAGTTTTTAAGTATCAGGAAGTGGCAGCGGATTTTTTCGGATTATTACGTTCTTGGTATGAAGATGCTAAATTTATTGATGACTGGAAAAAGCTGCGTTTGATAGTAGCCCATTCCACGGAAGTTTATATTCCCTTACATATCAATCAATCGCCTTTTAATGTGGGGTTACCGATTGATTTACCGGAGTTTAATATTGAGCAGGTTCAAGATTTAGCAATACACCACGGACTCCATAAAGATTATATTCTGATTGACAAAATTATGGCAATAGTAGGTGGTCATCCTTATCTGTTGCATCAAGCATTTGGTAATATTAAAAATCACCCAACAAACCTAGATGAATTTTTGCAAACAGCAGTTACAGAAGCCGGGCTTTATAGAAATCACTTGCGGAAAATTTCCACTGATTTACAGCAAGATGAAAAACTAGCAGCAGCGATGAAAAATGTAGTGGAAAAAAACCAACCAGTGCGAATTGATTCAGAGGAAGCCTTTAAACTCCACAGTATGGGATTAGTACGTTGGTGCGGTAATGAAGTTGAGCCTAGATGTAATTTATATCGCTTGTATTTCAAAAATTCCTTGGTGAGAGGGTAGATATTAAGGTTTAGTTAAGTATTTTACCCCCCTTTTATAAGGGGGGAAGGGAAGATTATCCGAGAATTGTGGTAAAAACTATACTTTTAAAATAACCTTATACGGTTAAATTCTTATTTTTGTAGTTGACTCAAATCAAATCCGCAATATTACCTGATGAAACAAGAATCAACCTACTCTTATAAATACCAAGGGGGAAGTTTATCAGCCAACGATCCTACTTATGTTAAGCGAGAGGCTGATGATGAGCTTTATCAGAGTTTGTCAACTGGAAAATTTTGCTACGTACTCAACTCCCGCCAAATGGGTAAATCTAGCCTGCGAGTACGTACAATGAAAAAATTGCAAGCTAATGGTATTGCTTGCGCTGCAATTGATTTAACAGCCACTGGTAGCCAAGTTACTTCAGAACAATGGTATAAAGGTATTGCTTATCGTTTATTTAGAAGTTTTGGATCTTCAATTGAAATTGACTGGAAACAATGGTGGCGCACGCGCAATTTTCTTTCTGGAGTGCAGCGACTGAGTGAGATAATCGATGAAGTATTGTTAGAGTCTATTTCTGAAAATATTGTCGTTTTTATTGACGAAATTGATAGCGTTATTGGTTTAGATTTCCCCACGGATGATTTTTTCGCATTTATTCGCAGTTGCTACAATCAACGTGCGGATAATCCCAAATATAATCGACTTACCTTTTGTTTGCTAGGAGTGGCAACACCATCAACTTTAATTGAAGACAAAAGACGCACTCCTTTTAATATTGGTAAAGCAATTGAGTTGAAAGGTTTTCAATTAGAGGAAGCTAAATTATCCTTAGTTAAAGGATTCGCCAACAAAATAGATAATCCCGAAAAAATTTTAGTAGAAGTGCTTTTATGGACGGGAGGGCAACCATTTCTTACTCAGAAGTTATGCCAATTAGTAATTGACACCGAAACCAAAAACCCCAACATTTCTCAGTTAGTAAAAAAGCAGATTATTGATAATTGGGAAGCACAAGATGAACCAGAACATTTAAGAACAATACGCGATAGGCTGCTTCACGATAAACAACGTTCGGTAATATTATTAGAACTTTATCAAAGAATTTACTACCAAGGCAAAATCGAAACTAGTAATAGTTATGAAGAAGTAGAATTACAACTGTCTGGATTAGTAGTAAAACAGCAAGCCAAACTGAGAATAGCCAATCCTATTTACAAAGAAATTTTTAATCAAAATTGGATTGATAAGCAATTAACTTCATTTTGGTTTTTTCAGCAGGAATGGAAAGAATTAGATACAGAAACAAGATTACCTCCATCGACTACTTATTTAGCTCAGCTTTTAGGTTGTTGTGTGATTTTATTGCTTATTTGCGGCATTTCTCTTCTATCAGCTTATTATTGGTCTGGTAGTGAAATTTGGATACAAAAGTTTGGAGAATATGGAAGTTTGATTAAATTTATCCGTAGCTTTTTTGTGCTAATAATCTACTTTTATATAGTTGGTATTGTATGGAGAAAAGAAACTTTAGATATTTTACAAAGTCAATCAAAATCGGCAAAAATATGCCGTTTCGTCGGAATATTTGCCTCTACCCTTGTATTTTTAATATTAATAAATCAGCTATTCATTGTCGCACCTGAACGGCTTCAAGCTGAATATGGAAATAATCATCAAAACTTTAGAGATTATTATCTTCCATATATTTTATTTTTTCCTTATACTTTTATTTTACATGTGATTGTAGCTGTGCCATTTGGCATCATTAGCATCTACACAGCTTTTCAAGATTATAATCAAAGTCTTCAAACAACCATAAAATTAAATTATAGATTAAAAGAAATCGAAAATAATATAAATTTATTTGAACGCAATACATATCCTATTATTACGACAATCAAGCAAAACTATACAAAATATTCCTGGTTATTCATTAATAATATAGCTCCTTATAAAAGTCTGTTAATTATCATAGAATTTCTCAGAATATTTGAAGTACAATATGGTTTAAAAACTATGTTGCCCAGCGGTCAACGATGGACTATATTTGCTTACTTTCTGAGCTTGATTTGTTGCTTTGTGATAATTATATGGAATTTTTCTCTTTATCAGCAAGCATTTACTAAAACTTCTTATTGTTTATCAAAGCTTCAAACTGATACAAGTCAATTTGAATTAGAAAATAGTGTCTTCAAAATTTTATTAAAAATAATTAATTATCAATTCAATATATATCTAATAATAATATTACTTATTTTCAACGTTTTTGCTATATTCACAAATTCATAAATTTAAAAATTTTGGTTCTTCAGTAAGAAGCTCTACCAAAAATTCTTCCCTTAAAATTAAAACTATTACCTTTGCCCCTAAGGCAGTGCCCACCTACAATGACAAGTTTTTACCTGAATAATTTGCTAACAGAGGATTTAACGCCAAATAAAGCCGTAGTAATTACAAAAGGATTTTGAATTACACTGAGTATAATAAGTGTCAGAGGATTATCTAAACGACGTACTAAAGGACGGAGTATGTAAAATAAAGTTACATACAAGAAGAATGTCCCTAGTAAATAAATTCCTAAAATCATCAAAAAAGAATCGCTGATTTTTTGTAATAAAAGTAACTTTAGTAACTCGTTTTGATCAAAAGTATAAATCATATTCATATTTTCGGTATCCAAAGAATATTTACTGAGTTTGATATTTTATATCTTGTATTTGAACAGTTACAGTTTATCGTCGCACAAATGTATAAATCATCTATAATGCTCAAAACTTACTAATAAAAAGGGTTTTGACTAAAAGTAGCTTGCATATAATAAATTAAGCCAAATTAGCAAACCGCCAGTGTTTCGAGCTTACGGTAAATGCTTTATACTCAATTATAATCAGTTAAATTTCTGCAACATTATCAATACCAAACCTGAGTTAGATTATCAGATTGACACGTAGATTATTAGTAATCATCACAACATATAAATATTTTTTCACCTTAAGATAAAACTTCATTTCTAAAGTCTTAAATAATACAATTAATCGCGCTTTTAGTAAATAAATTGATAAGCTATACTTCGGATGAAAACCGAAATTTTAACCAACTACGGTATAGTGAATGAATTTAATCTGGCTTTTATTAAAGGCTTCTTGGTTGCAAGTGGCGATCGCAGTTTTAACGGGCTTGGTGAGTGGTGCAACTACAGCGCGATTGATTGCCTTGATAAATAGAGCGATAGGTGATGGGTTTCAATCGTCAGATAGTTTCGGCAACTTGGTTTGGCAGTTCCCAACTTTGGCATTAGTAGTAGTTGTCAACAGCATTATTTCCCAGGTTTTATTGATAAATCTTTCTCAAGAAGCTGTATATCAGTTGCGCTTGCGTTTAAGTAAAGGAATATTATCTTCTCAACTACGCCATTTAGAGAGATTAGGTACGCCACGTCTGCTAGCAACCCTCACAGAAGATGTTGCAACATTAACCGATACAGTTTACGCAATCCCTTTTATCTGTGTTGATATTGCCATTATTGCTGGGTGTCTGCTTTATTTATCTTCTATCTCCAGTACAGTGTTTACTTTTACTATCGGCTTCGTGATGTTAGCTGTCGGTAGCATTCAAATGTTAATCAACAGAGCGCAGGGTTTCTTGATTGGTGCGCGGGAAGAGCAAGACAGATTATTTAAACATTTTCGCGCCATCACCGAAGGTATAAAAGAATTAAAACTTCATGCTGCTCGCCGTCAACAGTTTTTCACAGACGAATTACAGCATAGTGCAGCCATATCCCGCGATCAAAATTCAGCAGCATTATTAACCTTTTCGGTTTCTACAGGATGGGGAAATCTATTATTTTTTATCCTTGTAGGTTTACTATTATTTCTATTACCGCAAATAGTAAGAGTTTCTCCCGCCGTTTTATCAGCATATATACTCACAGTCACTTATTTAATGTTGCCCATGCAGAGCATATTAGATAAATTACAAGATTTATCTAGAGCCAGTGTCGCCTTACAAAAAATAGAAAGAATGGGTTTGGTATTAGCTGGAAATAAAGAAAACTATACAGAGTTAGAAAAGCAAGATATCAAAACATTTTCACAATTAGAATTAAAGCAAGTTGTTCATGCTTATCCAGGAGAAGACAAAGAAAGCCGCTTTAGTTTAGGTCCCTTAGATTTAACTTTTAAACCCGGAGAAGTAGTATTTATCGTTGGTGGAAATGGTAGTGGAAAATCAACTTTAGCCAAATTGATTACAGGATTATATATACCCGAAGCTGGAGAAATTATCTTAGATGGCAAAGTTATTACAGATGAGAATAGAGAATGGTATCGCCAACACTTTAGTGTGATTTTCGCCGACTTTTACTTATTTGAAAAGCTTTTAGGAATCGGAAAACCAGCCTTAGACGAACAAGCCCAGGAATACTTAAAACAGTTAAAATTGAGTAATAAAGTTACAATTGAAGACGGCAAATTATCAACCATTGAACTTTCCCAAGGACAGCGTAAACGCCTTGCATTATTAACCGCTTATTTAGAAAATCGTCCGATTTACCTATTTGATGAATGGGCATCAGATCAAGACCCAATGTTTAGAAATATTTTTTACAAAGAAATATTAATGAACTTGAAAAAACGTCATAAAACAGTATTAGTTATCAGTCACGACGACCATTATTTCCACCTTGCAGATCGGATAATCAAATTAGACTACGGTAAAATTGAATATGACCAGATTAATTCTTAATTAAATATTGGGCCGAAAGGGCATTGGGCATTGGGCATGGGGCATAGATTGTAGGATGTGTTACGGCACGAGTATATAGAAAACTAAGTTATTAATTAGAAAAGCCGTAACGCACCACAATATTTTAATTTCATAGAGCCGCCGGTAGATTTAGACGGGCAGGGATGCTCCGCAGTCGCTCATGGGGGAGACCTCTCCGTACCACAAGAGTTTTAAAATATAGTACTGTACTCAAAATAAAAACGAGCCTGCTGTATAAGAATTAAGATTGAAGATAACTAAGTAAGTTGGCGCAAAAAAATATCACTATGTTAAGAAAAGTGAATTAAGTCCAAAACCTTATACCTAAGCGCATGAATGCCTAAGCGCATGAATGCCTGATCTAAACTATAATTTTTCCTGCTGACCTACTTATGTAAAATTTTAGTATCCTAAATGTTAAATCCTAACTATTAAATTATGGTACTCCAACTCAATAAACAACTAACTCTAGAAGAATTTTTTAATCTTCCCCCTGGTGAAGGAGATATCACTTACGAACTCGTTGATGGACAAGCAATTCCCAAAATTTCGCCAAAAAAATTTTATTCCAAACTTACCCATATCCTTCTTTTTTTAATTGATGAATGTTGTGTAGAAAAAGGCGAAATATATCCAGAATGGTCAATAATATTAACTCGTAATGGACGTGATTGGGTTCCAACACCAGATTTGCTATACATTTCCTATCAGCGTTTAGCAAAAACTTGGAATGAGGATGAACCTTGTCCAGTTCCACCAGAGTTGGTAATTGAAATTATCTCACTTGAACAAAGCTTTGGAAAAATGATGGCTAAAGCAAAAGATTATTTAAATGCTGGTGTATTACGGGTTTGGGTAGTAGACAGTAAAGCTAGAAGCATCACAGTTTTTTATCCAGATGCAGCACCAGAGACTTTTATGGGTGATAAAGTAATTACCGATTCTTTATTTCAAGGTTTAGAATTTACCGTTGAAGCAGTTTTTCAAAAAGCGGAAATTCCAGCGAAAAATGGTTAATTTTCTAGACGTTTCTAATAGATGTAAACAACATCATTACCGATCAAAAAACCTGCTCCAACTTCTTAAAATCCCGCTGCACTTCATTAATTAAAGACTTATTATTAGGATCGGTTTTCAACGCCTTCTTGAGATAAATTCTCGCTTTAAGTAACTGTTTTTCAGCAATCAAAGCCCGTGCCCAAAGCTGATAGGATATAGCTAACCATTGCCGTACTTCAGCATCCTGCTCTAAACGCTCCACCAAAGCTTCCGCCAAAGCAACAGCCTGCGGGAAACGTCTTTGCTTCAAAAACTGCTGTAACTGTTCGTAACTCTTCCACTTTAACCGTCGTTCAATTTCTGCAACATGAGGCGGTTTTACTTTCGGTTTTTGCGGGGGCGGTTGCTTCGGTGGCGATTGTGATTTTTGCCGCCGTGTCTCCTTTACCCGTGTCGGTTGATTTTGTGGCGTACCCATCGCTGGCGACACTGGTTCAGAAGAATTTTTCTCAGCAGGCGGTATTACTTCCAGCAACAATTTATATGCCTCAGTCAAGGCAATAAACTTCTCCTTAGCCCTTTCATCATCCGGGTTAATATCGGGATGATACTGCTGCGCCAGTCGTCGGTAAGACGATTTTATGTCGGTAAAAGAAGCTCCCGACCTTAAACCCAATAAACGGTAGCAATCTAAAAGATCCATTGCGAGTTATCGTGAGCACTTTTAACAACTATCAGCTTACCTAATTATTAAAGCAAGTGACTGATTATAGTATGTTTACAGCTTTGGAACTGTAGCTATTTAATAATAAAGACTCAGATTCTAATTTAAAGTTCATCATTTACACTTTAACAAAAATCAGTAATTGGGCCGAAGGGCATTGGGAATTGGGAATTGGGAATTGGAAATTGGGCATTGGGAATTGGGAAACAGTTGCACTCTATTAGAGGTGTAAATAGGGATTGGATCACTAGCATAGTATGAAAAGTCAGAAGCTACTTAAAAACCACAAACCAACTATGCCCCATGCCTCATGCCCCATGCCCCATGCCCCATGCCCCATGCCCAACATCATCAAAACTAAGCAGGTCGCTCTTCAATCACTTTATCAATCAAACCATATTCTCTCGCCTCTTCGGCGGACATGAAAAAGTCGCGATCCATGTCTTTTTCAATTTTTTCTAACTCCTTACCAGTGTTTGCCGCGTAAATGCCATTCAACTGGTGACGGATCCGTATAATTTCCTTGGCTTCGATTTCAATGTCGGTTGCTTGTCCCCGAGTACCCCCGGAAGGTTGGTGAATCATAATTCGGGAATGAGGTAACGCTAATCGCTTACCTTTGGTTCCACCAGCAAGCAAGAACGAACCCATTGAAGCTGCTAAACCAAGACATATTGTTACCACGTCAGACTTAATGTGCTGCATGGTATCGTAAATCGCCAAACCTGATGTTACCACACCACCTGGTGAATTTATGTAAAGAAAAATGTCCTTGCCTGGGTCTTCAGAATCAAGGTACAACATGATAGCGATGATTTCGTTCGCAATCTGATCGTTTACTTCTTCACCTAGAAAAATAATGCGATCGCGAGCAAGGCGAGTGTAAATATTAACCCACTGAGTAAACTGTTCCCCTGGCATCTTGTAAGGAACGCTAGGATAGCCTATTGGCATATTTTCGACTCCGTTTGTAATTAATTGGGGATGATAATAACAATCTAGAAGTTATACGTGACGTGAGAATAATCAAAAATAGTAATAATTTATTCCTGCCCCCGCTCTCCTTAGACTTTAATTTATTACAACAATAAACTGCTCGAAGAACCACTCCAAGAGCATTCTTTATAGAACTCCAGCTGGTGCACTAGATCCAGAAGCTATTTGGGATTTAGTTTCAAAAACTCGGTCAATCAAACCATATTCTACAGCTTGTTCTGGTGTCATGTAGAACAAGCGATCCATATCTTTTTTAACTTTGTCTTTATCTTGTCCGCTGTTGCGACTAAAGATATCAACCATTGCTTCTTTATTGACAAATACCTCTTTTGCCATAATTTGAATATCAGTTGCTTGTCCTCTAGTACCACTAATAGGCTGCTTGAGAACAATAGAAGCATGAGGTAAAGCTGCTCTACAACCCTTTGTTCCAGCACTAAGTAACATGGCAGCCATACCCATCGCCTGACCAATACAGATAGTATGGATCGGAGGTTTGATGTACTTCATCGTATCGAATATGGCAAAAGCTTCTGTTTCAAAAGCAATAGGTTGATCGCCAAAGCTTGTACCAACAGAATTAATATAAATTTTAATTGGCTTTTCTGGGTCTTCGGATTGCAAATAAAGCAACTCGGCAATGATTAATTTTGTGACTTCTGGCACCAGTGGCGCTCCCAGATACACAATACGTTCTTTCAACAACAGAGAAGGTAAATCTGGGGGTGGTGTGCGATAAAAATTATCGCCCGTATAAGGCGCTTGCATAGCCTTGATGGGTGAATGTTCCATTTTTCAACCGTTGCCTAGATTAACGCTATTAACTGTTGTACATACTAACGCAACGGATAACGACTATAAAGGTACGGATTTCTCACTTTTGATAATTTGTAGTTTAGGATGCGTGAATAAGCCGCTTTATTGGTTAAGGGTTAATGGTTTCGCACAATTGTAGGATTGGGACTTATAATGCTATAAGGTGACAAAAAATACAATTACTTAAATAAAAACATCTTTTCTCAACTACAGCACGCTTGTTTATATTTTGAGTAGAGTATTATTTTTTAAAACTCTTGTGGTACGGAGAACAGCGCAGTCTTGGGGATCTCCCCCATGAGCGACTGCGGGGCATCCCTGCTGGTCTAAATGTACTTCATAAAGATAAAGTATGCTGTCAGTTTACAGATTGCTCCTAATTTAATTCTTAATTTTATTAATTTGATTTTTCCCCAAGTGCGATTATGAATATCATTTAATATATTGAACCCATACAGGACTTTTCCGTAGCGACTTAGCTGCATCCTGGAGTTATCTATATATAATGTTTATTCCGTCCAAGGAACCGCAACCAATATGAAAGTTAGCTTGTTGCCCGAACTTAATGATACTAATCTAGATATAAATCAATCAAGCTCTCAACGTCAGTTGGCAGTTTCTTTAACCGCTCGGGTAGAAAATCTCGACCGTAATGTTCCCCTGAATTTATGCTTGATTTTAGACCATAGCGGTTCCATGAACGGTCGTCCGTTAGAAACTGTTAAACAAGCCGCAAACCGCATCGTCGATCGACTCAAAAATGGCGATCGCCTTAGTGTTGTAGTTTTCGATCACCGTGCTAAGGTACTAGTTCCTAACCAACTAATTGAAGATAGAGAAGGTATCAAAAAACAAATAAATCGTCTCAGTGCTGATGGTGGTACTTCCATAGATGAAGGTTTGCGTTTAGGTATAGAAGAATTAGCAAAAGGTAAAAAAGAAGCAGTTTCCCAAGCGTTTTTATTAACTGATGGTGAAAATGAACATGGTGATAATAATCGCTGTTTAAAATTTGCCAAATTAGCCGTTGACTACAGTTTAACTTTGAACTCTTTAGGTTTTGGTGATAATTGGAACCAAGATGTTCTTGAAGAAATTGCGGATGCTGGCGGTGGCAGTTTATCCCATATCGAACAACCTACGGATGCAGAAAATAAGTTTAATCAATTGTTCAGCCGCATTCAAACTGTCGGTTTAACCAATGCTTATCTGTTATTTTCTTTTATCCCCAAGCTACGGTTTGCTGAACTCAAACCCGTTGCCCAAGTATTCCCTGATACTATAGAATTACCAGTACAACAGGAAGCAGACGGACGTTTCGCCGTGCGTTTGGGTGACATCATGAAGGATAGCAAAAGAACAGTTTTAGCAAATATTTATCTGGGACAATTACCTGAAGGTACTCATACTATAGCTCAACTACAAGTTCGTTATGATAATCCAGCAGACAACATAACCGGCTTAGTTTCAGAAACTATCCCTGTAGAAATTAACGCAGTTAGAGCATACGAACCTGCAATCAATCCACAAGTTCAACCCTATGTTTTAGCACTAGCAAAGTATCGGCAAACCCAGCTTGCAGAAGCCAAACTACAACAAGGCGATCGCGCTGGTGCTGCTACCATGTTACAAACTGCAGCAAAAACAGCTTTGCAAATGGGAGATAACAGCGCAGCAACTGTTTTACAAACTTCAGCTACCCGCTTACAATCTGGAGAAGAATTATCAGAAGCCGATAAAAAGAAAACCAGAATCGTTTCCAAAACTACATTACAAGATTCTTAATCTAAATAGGAAACCGGGAGATGGGGAGATGGGGAGACAAGGAGACAAGGGGAGCAGGGGGAGCAAGGGGACAAGGAGATGGAGAATTAATTATTAGCTTTTCACTACTCACTCCTCACTATTCACTACTCACTTCTCACTCCTCCTCACTACTCAGTCTGGGCAACAAACCTTTAATCCATTACTAACCTACAATGAAAGCCAATAAAATCCATCATGTAGCAATTATTTGCTCAAATTATCAACTTTCCAAAAAGTTTTATACAGAAATTTTAGGTTTTTCGATTATAAAGGAAACCTTTCGCGATTCGAGAAACTCTTACAAATTAGATTTACGAGTTGGAGAAAACGACCAAATTGAGCTTTTTTCTTTCCCCAATCCCCCGCAAAGATTTAGCAATCCAGAAGCTTGTGGTTTAAGACATCTTTCTTTTGAAGTGGATGATATAGAAGCAACCGTTCGGGATTTAAATTCAAAAGGTATAGCTGTAGAAGATATTAGGCTTGATGAGATTACTGGAAAAAGATTCACCTTTTTTCAAGATCCTGACAATTTACCCTTAGAAATTTACGAAAATTAAATTTAATCACTAATCAACTGTACATATTTTTCGTTAATTTTAAAAAATTGACTTTATTGTCACATATATATGACAAAATAATGATTAGTTTATCGAACATCATAGAAAGCAATCATTATACTTCATTTCCATTTATGAATCTTTCAGTAGAAATGCAATCAGAACTCATCGTCACTTGTACAAAAGACCTTACTCATCTCAAGTATGGAGCGATTAGTAAATGGTCCCTGTATAAAAATTTTACTGTTAAATACGAATGGCATTGTCCGGAAAATGATAATCATCGTAAACAAGAAATAGATTTTGAAAACTTGCCATTAGAGGTACAAATTACCATCGCAAAAAAAGCAATTACAAGTCCCTTACTGAAGACACTTGACAACGAAAAACAGTTAATGTTGGTTCATATTTCTGTAATCAATAATCGATAATTACCTTTACAAATGCAGGAGTTGAAATATGTAAAATCTCCCCTTTTCAAAGGCAGCCTAAGAATGGAATACTTTATTACAGCAACTTGCAAAAACTACTGTGAAACGAAAACTAGTTTTTTTTCTTTCCATACTCCTGCTCACCTTGATTACTGGCTGTCAACTACTGTTAACACGACCAGCTAATCCTCATTTAGCAATGGGTAATCCCAGTAATGCAGGGGAAAATCCAAATAATTATTTAATCGTAAAACCCCAATATGCTTTATCATACAATCGTGAAAGAGGTACAGCCAACTGGGTAGCTTGGCAACTTAATCAAAATTGGTTGGGTAATATTGAACGTCAAGATGATTTCCGTGCCGATGATTCGCTACCAGAAAACTGGTATCGTGTAAAAGCAAATGATTACACCGGTAGTGGTTACGATCGGGGGCATATGGTTCCTTCTGCCGATAGAACAGCTACTGTAGAAGATAATTCAGCTACTTTCTTAATGACGAATATTATCCCCCAAACTCCCGATAATAATCGCGGTGCATGGCGAGAGTTAGAAGAATACTGTCGGTATTTAGTAAAGCAAGGTAAAGAACTTTATATTATTGCTGGCGTTGATGGTGATTCCAGAAAAATTGGTAAAAAGAAACAAGTTACCGCGCCTAGATTCACATGGAAAGTTATTGTGGTTTTAGATAAACTCGGACAAGGTATAAGAGGAATATCTAATAATACAAGAGTTATTGCTGTAAACGTAACCAATCGTCAAAATACCAGCGATGACTGGAAAAGATATTTAGTCTCAGTCGATGAAATCGAAACCAAGACAGGTTATGATTTTCTCACTCAAGTACCAAAATCTATTCAGCAGGTAATTGAAAGTCGAGTCGATAAGAATAATTGATTGCGAATTGAAGATTCGGGATTGAAGATTGGGGATTGGGCATTGATAACTAACAATTAATACCAATTCTCCATGAGGATACGCGGGTAGCGCCCGCAGCCTGGAAGGCTGGACAGCAGTCGCTACAACGCGCTTGTTCCCGCGCAACGCGCTGCCTCGGCTATCGTAACAAAGCTTACCTGCGTAGGCTGGAGAAGGGGGCATCTTTATACAGAAACGGTATAAGAGGATATTTTAGAAGTATCTGGCGCTTTATTACCGGTCGGCGGAGCTATTGATGGCTCCGCGCTACTACACAAGCAAAGTCCACCATTAGGTGGACTAATGGATTTGAAAC
>DESS01000325.1:26129-27200 GCA_002361335.1 Richelia sp. UBA3308 | reverse complement strand
TTATTTATAAACACCTTCTAAGACGGAATTTTATTAATAAAATTGTTGAGCAGCTTGAGTTTTTTTGGTATTTTCTATATTAACCGGAGAATTTATTAGATAATTGATGGACTACACCCTATGGGTGAAAATTGATCGTTAATAATTGAATAAATGCGTCCATATACCGCTATTTTAATAATTCCAACTGGTGTTGGAGCAGCTATCGGAGGTTATGCAGGAGATGCATTACCCGTTGCTAAAGCTATGGCTGAAGTTTGTGATGTTTTGATAACTCATCCTAACGTCCTCAATGGTGCAACTTTGTACTGGAATCTACCTAATGCTTTATATGTCGAAGGTTATGGTCTTGACAAATTTACCGAAGGATGTTGGGGTTTACAACCAGTACATCAAAATAAAATTGGTTTAATTTTAGACCAAGGAATTGAGCCAGATTTACGTTTAAGAAACCTTCAAGCAGCAGATGCAGCTAGAGCAACCCTAGGATTAAATTTAACAGATTATGTAATTACTGATGCCCCGTTAAATGTAGAGTTACGCTCTGCTGCATCCGGTGCCAGTTGGGGTACTATAGAGAATCCAGATAGTTTGTTAAGGGC
The DNA here is from genome assembly GCA_002361335.1 of Richelia sp. UBA3308. Classification (GTDB taxonomy): domain Bacteria; phylum Cyanobacteriota; class Cyanobacteriia; order Cyanobacteriales; family Nostocaceae; genus Rivularia. Next base: position 26,598 of record DESS01000325.1, on the reverse strand, counting down.
TGCCGAAGTATTGATAAACAAAGCAGGTGCAGAAGCGATCGCAGTTGTAGCACGTTTTCCTGATTATATCGATGAACAAGCAGAAGAAAACTATCGTCAAGGGAAGGGAGTAGATCCAATCGCCGGTGCCGAAGCAGTAATTAGTCATTTGATAGTGCGAGAATTTCACATTCCTTGCGCTCATTCTCCAACCTTTTCCCCGCCACCCCTAGATATAAATTTATCTCCACGTTCAGCGGCGGAAGAATTAGGTTATACTTTTTTACCAAGTGTACTTGTAGGATTAAGTCGCGCACCCCAATTTAGTATCACCGAATCTAATCAATGTTATAAAAATGATATATGGGTGTCAGCAGTTGATGCAGTTATAGTACCGGCAAATGCTTGCGGCAGCAGTGCTTTGCTGAGTTTGAGTCAAAGGAAATGTCAGATAATTACCGTAGAGGAAAACCAAACTCAAATGCAGGTT
>DESS01000325.1:25926-26051 GCA_002361335.1 Richelia sp. UBA3308 | reverse complement strand
ACTCCTATTTAGAAGCAATAGGTGTATTAGCAGTTCGCAAAGCAGGTATTAACCCATCTGCTTTAAGTTCTACAATATTTTCTTTACAGCCGTTAGTTTAGATGTTAATTGTTAATTGTTAGTTG
>DESS01000325.1:25437-25822 GCA_002361335.1 Richelia sp. UBA3308 | reverse complement strand
AAATAACTGTGACGCAACAGCAAAAAAACGAGCCAGAAATTCCATACCTGACACGAACCCAAGTGTTGATCGCCATGGGAGTGACAGCGATTCTTTTATGGATAATTGCCAAACTTTGCTTACAATTTGGTGATTTTTCATTGATGTCTTGGCATTGGCATCAAAAGCAATTATTAATAGGAGTCGCCCTAGGTTTAACTATTACCGGTTTGAGTAGTTTAGCTTATAAGTTTTTTCCTTTTTACCGTACAAGTGCTAATTATTACTTGGAAATTGTCCTCAAACCTTTAGCATTACCAGATTTAATTTGGTTGGGGCTGTTACCTGGATTGAGTGAAGAATTATTGTTCAGGGGAATAATGCTTCCGGCTTTAGGATTTAATCA
>DESS01000325.1:25184-25384 GCA_002361335.1 Richelia sp. UBA3308 | reverse complement strand
GTGATTGTATCTAGTATTTGCTTTGGTATTTTACATCTTAGCGGTTCTGGACAATGGGCTTATGTGGTTTGGGCTACTATTGTTGGAGCAATTTTAGGGTACAGCGCTCTTTTGAGTGGTAACTTATTGGTACCAATTGTTGCTCATATTGTGACTAATTTAGTTTCTAGCTATTTGTGGAAAATACAGCAGTCTAAAGT
>DESS01000325.1:13796-25116 GCA_002361335.1 Richelia sp. UBA3308 | reverse complement strand
AGAATTTAGAATTTAGAATGAAGTCCATAAAGGAAAAACAATCTTCATCACCAATAACCTAAGTCATAAATTTATTCTCCCATGCCCATTGCCCGACTTAGAAGAAAGAGGGAAGAAGGAAAGTCCACCATTAGGTGGACTTTGCTTGTGTAGTAGCGCGGAGCCTTCCTACGCTCCGCCTCCGGGTTTTAACCGCCAGAATCTTAAAAATATCCTCTTACAACTAATTTAGGATTAAAATCAAATACTCAAGCAGCAATATCATTCTGATTAAATTCATCACCTAAATGATCGCGTAAAATTTGTTTTATTTTAGGTGATTGTTTATTGCGGAATTTTTCAGGGAAAATAAGTTCGATCGCAACTTTTCCCCGTTCTTCTTCTACTAAATTTATTTCAGCAAGAAATCGAGTGGGTGAAGTATTTTCGCGTTTTTTACTCAATAGCAAACCAACTAGTGGTTTGATGTTTTGCATTTTTTCTAAGTCTTGTTTTTCAAGTAATCTATTTTCATTTGATATCGCCATTTTACTATCTAATTCTAGCCGTAAACCTGTTATTCCTAGTTCGGTAGCAACTCCACTAAAGAAATGCCCATCCCAATAAAGTTGAGCTTTGGTATTTACCTGCTTGCGTATTTTTTTGGTTGTACTTGGTTTTAATTCCCGCAGAGAACGAGTTATACTGCTAGCTAAGAAACCAAGAGAAGCAATTGGTTTATCGGCGTTTTCTCGGTTTTGAGAATACCATTCTTTTACATCAGAATAAAGAACTAATCCTAAATCATCCATTTGGGCGCGGGTGAGATTTATAAAATCAATTCCCAAATGAGTTTCTGTTTCATTTACAGGAGTAATTCGTACTACCCTTGCTGTTAATACAGCACGAGCCGTAAAATCTCCCATAATCTCAACTTGTACTTCTTCTGGTAAATTTGACCATGATTTTAAGGATATTAAAGCACCAGTTTCTGAGATGTTAATTGTTTCTCCCACGATGCTTTGATTGTCACTAGAAATTACTACCGGAAGCCTTCTTTGTAAACGGTGAGCGGTACGAATTTGTGGTTGTTCAAATCCTACAAGTAAAGCTGCTATTAATAAAATCAAGTTAAAACCTGACCATAAGGTGTTAACTAACACTGCTTCTGTATCTTCTGGCCGTAATAATAACCAATAAGGAACCGCAAGCAAGGAACTAAGTACTAATACTGTTACTATTACCAAACCCCGCATGGATGTCCAGTCAAAAGTACGTTTGGTAACATTTATCCCTTTATCGGTAACGTTAAAGGAACCCATTTTAGGATTTAGTATTGCTAACAATGTTACCCAACCTGCTTGGAAAGACATGACAAATTCAAAAATTTCGTTCCAGAAGGAAAATCGGACGTGTTTGTAAATTATGTGGTTGGTAGCTAGGGAGAGGAGAATATGAGGTAAGGCGTATGCTAGAGTTTCTAAACCTAAACCTTGGATGGGATTGATGCCAAATAATAAGAATAAGGTGGGAATGATGGCGTATACCAATCGAGGATAGCCGTATAAGAAGTGGCAAGTGGCGCTCAAGTAACAAATTCGTTGAGGTAAATTCAGATTCAGCTTGGGATTAAATAATGGGTTTTCAATTCTCAGAATCTGCGCCATTCCTCTAGCCCAGCGTACTTGTTGCCCTACATAAGATGAAAAGGTATCTGGTGCTAGCCCCGCGATCATAATTTTGTCGTAGTAGACGGATTTATAACCCCGCGAATGCAAGCGTAATGCTGTATGACAATCTTCTGTTACGGTTTCAACGGCAATTCCTCCAACTTCTAAAGCATGGGTTTTGCGAATAACTGCTGCTGAACCGCAGAAAAAGGCTGCGTTCCAAAAATCATTACCTTTTTGCAGTACTTTATAAAATAGTTCGTTACCTACAGGTATTTTACCGTCAGTGAGTAAGTTACGCTCGAAGGGATCGGGGTTATAAAACCAGTGGGGAGTTTGAACAAAGGATACTTTTGGATCGTAAAAGAAACCCACTGTATGTAAGAGAAATTGTCGAGATGGTACGTGATCGCAGTCTAAAATTAATACTAAATCGCCGTCAGTTTTATGAAAAGCAGTGTTGATGTTACCAGCTTTGGCATGATCGTTATTATCTCGCGCCATATGAATACAGCCGAGTTCTTCACACATTTGCTTTAAATTTTCTCGTCTGAGGCGGAAATTTTCTCGACGTGGATCGCCTTCTTTATACTTTTCAGGACGACCATCATCTAGAACGTAAACCTTTTTTTTCCCTGGTGCATAATCGCAATTCAAAGCTGCTAATGCTGTTTTACGAACAATCTCAACGTCTTCGTTATAGGTGGGAATGTAAATATCAACTTTAAACCATTCTTCTTCAGGAATGGTAGAAATATCAATTGGTTTTCTTTCTTTAATTTTTAATGTTTGAAAGTATGCTAATACTAATGTGAAAATAGCATATAATTCTGCCGCTAATAGGGTTAAACAAGCAATACTATTTATCCATCCATCAAAGTTAAGGGTATAGCTGAGACGGTAATATAAATATCGCATTGTTGTTACCAGACTTAGCCACACCATAAACAGGTGATAATAATGGCCAACTTCTGAAGAAGATTCTTGTTCTTCTGCTCCTAATACCAGTTGACTTACTAGTACCAGAAAAACTGCTATGGCTGCTTGCTGCCAAACTTCTAGTGGTGTAATAATCAGCGGTATTGAGAATACGAATAAAATTAGAATTAGCCACTTAAATTGTTTTATTCCTACTTTTTCTAAAGTGCGATCGAAAAAGCTGGGTGTTATGTCAATTAGCCATTTGCTTAAGTTAAAAGACTGGCGTTTTTTATTAGATTTTCGGATTGAAGAGGACATGGCAATTTTCTCAATTTTTAATTTTTAATTTTGACTTTTTATTTTTTATTTATTATTTTTTATTCAATTAAAAAATTCAAAAATTCAAATAATTCTTTAACGAACTTCTTTCGGCTCTGAAGGAGGAAGAAGGTTAGACTACTTCTTCCTTCTTCCCTCTTCCTTCTTAATAAAGGTTTATTTCTTATCAGCAATAGAAAACCGTTTTAGATACAACTGGACAATTCCATAGAGTATCAGAGATAAACCAACAATACCCGCAGGTACTAACAGCCAGTTTTCCTGTAGTATCCGCGATATTTTACTGACAAAATTAGTATTTTCGATGCGAGTCTTAGAAGGAGCATTGTCAAAAAATGCTAGCTGATAGCCGTCTGGATCGTAAGCTACTGGGTTTTTCTGATCGCTGCTAATTAATACCGTATCCTTTTTAAGTTGGAAGAACCAAGGATCTTTATTTAATACTTGTTGTACTCTTTGTAACCCAGCATCCGTCTGAGCTGTCAAAGCCAATATCACGCGGGAGCCATTCCAAGGAGAGAGTATTTGCTTAATCATTCCTTGTCTATCTTGAGGAGTTTGAACGGTTTTTTGGGCTGAACCCCGCAAAAATGATTGACTCAGGTTAAAACCTGGGGATTTGAATACTTCGGGGAAGGGAAACTGCTCTCGGGTACCAATTCCAACTAAATTCTCTTCTTTACGTATTTCTGCGGGTAATGTGTCTGAAGTATATACATCTAGTTTGACTGAATCTGCACGACTAAGTCTTCCTAAACGTTCGCTAAAGGCGAGCATTGTCAAAATATCTGTGGTGTTTGGTTCTTGTGGAAGTACAATTGCTGTTTTAGATAAGTCTTGAGGTGCAGCAAATGGAAATCCATATTGCATTAATTTTAAGTCTGGTAGCTGTACGGAATTTTCCCGTTTTAAGTCAAAGCTAGTATCAGCATGAACGGTACCTGTAAGTTGTTGATCTGGGGGACTGATACAATTTGCTTTATCAAAGGGTTCTTTGGGATTCATGCGGAAAAATACCTGAAGTTTAGAATCAGGCTTAACCAATTTAGCTGGTAAATCGACTTTCAGATTTTTACGCATTGCTCCCTGCTCTGAATCGAGACGCGCTCCACCAATGAAAACCCCATCTAATAATACTTCTATAGCAGAGGTTCTGGGATTCATTTGTGGACTGTAGCTGTAAACTAAGTTCATCGAACTACCACGTACAAATCTGTCATCGGGTAATGCACGAAAGTCTATTTCAATTGCTGGTGCGGCAGAACCACGGACGCTAACATCTGTAAAGGCATCACCGTTAAATTGAGTTTTTATGTCGCTGAGTTGAAAGTTATTAGATTCTGGTAAAAAACGAGGCCACTGCCGTGCTCCTGGTGTGGTGCCTTCTTCGAGTCTATTAACTAAAATTACTTGTCCGGTACCCATTTTCCGGGAGGAGGGCTGGGCTAAAAACTGTGCAGCTTTAGCAACTCCTTTTGGACCGTTTCCAGTGGCAATCAGAACTGGAACTTGACCTTTTTTAGTAGTGGTGAGGATTAATACTCCTGTGTCCTCTGATATTGGATTTTGATTAGAGTCTAAAATTTGAGAACCGACAATCTTACGAGGTAATTCCAAATTGCTTAAGGCTGGCTGTTCGCTGGGAGTTCCAACGATGACTAATCTTTCATTTTCGGAAACATCTGTGATATTGGAGATCAAGCTTGTCTCTATGGGACGAAAGTCAGCCTGTCTACCTAATGAAGCTTGCAAACGGGCTGCTGCCTCTAGCCAGGATTTACTACTGTTTTGAGGCCGTAAATAAACTATTTTGTTGGTTTCTAAATTGAGGTTGTCAAAGAAGGGATAAGGATAATTACTAAAGTTGAGAGGAATTGGTTTACGTGCAAAGTTAAAGATTAATTTTGAGTCTGGTAGAATCTCTGTCCATAGAGTGGGATCGCTCGGATCGCTGCATCCAGAGGTATTATTCTGCTGGGCTACAATTTTGAGTTCATTATATTCTTGTAACAAGTTTGGAGGGATATTTATAAGTACATTCCCTACTTGGGATTGCTTGCGATTTAGAGGGATGCTACCTACAGCCCTATCATTGATTAGTACAGTTAAATTAGAGCGGTTAGCATAAAGTGCTGGCGAGTGTTGAAACCTAATTAAGGCTTTTACTGTTCCTACGTTCCAACCACGAGGACGAGTAAAACCCAGACGGCCTTCAGAATACACTCCTCTCAAACGCATCCGGTTACCAACTATTGGACTGCGATTGAATTCTAAAATGTATTCCTCGTTGTATTTAGTTTGAGAAGCTTGTGAATTTCTACGGTTGTTCCTTCTATTTCTATATCTTTGTGCTACTAAAATACCTTCAGATTGTGGCAACTGATTTTTTATCGCAGCTTCGGCAGTTGGTAAAGTAGATAGTAAGCAAAAACATACAATAAATGCCTTATTAACCGCTTTAAAACTAAATAGATGCTTCATAACACAGTATTTTAATTATCAGGTAAATAAATTATGAAAATGTTTTAAAAATGTCTATTTTTCGTGGAGTAAAAATACTTGTTTTGAGTATTTTTTGATTACTTAAGTATGGTTGATTTATTTTATTCCCTTTTTGGAGGAAAATGCCATAACTTTTTAATTACTTTGCAAAAGTTCTGAAGAAACGCTTTCGGGAGATAGTAATCCTAACCAAGCAAGATTCTGAGTGTAGTATGCTTGATTATCATCCCAAACTTCCTGTTGATATCGAGGTAGCAATTTTTTCTTGAGCAATTCTTCAGCCAATTCTGGTTCTATCAGCTTGCTGGCAGCATAAAGCATGGCATATTGAGATGTCGCTTCATAATTTACTAAAGCTTTACCTTCCAGGTTTATCCGCGCTGGTATGCTTGATTGTTCTCGCCAAAGCTTTATCAGATGTTGAGTAGATGTTTCTAGATAACTTCGTGCTTGAGATGAATTGAACCAACTTGCATCTAATGCTATTCGCCACCAAACCCGAAATGCATCAAAACTATATGCACTACTTAGGGGGCTATCGGAAGGTACGGGTTCGTATTTTCCTGTTGTTGAATCTAGAATAACCCAGTCACTAGGTAAATTTACTGAACTGATTTGTCTAGAATCTTTCAATACTTCATAGCTACTATCTACCAAACTTAACCAATCTCGTTCGGGATCGACTTGGGCAAATAAGCGGAAAGCATAGGGAGCAAAGTAGGAAGGGTTAAGATAAAAGGTGGATGAATCTTTCACAAATGCGGCCTTTGGTCCTGGTAACAAATAGCGTTTACCTTCAGATCCGACTACAGTAGAAAATTTCCACAAATCTTCTAGTTTAGTTTTGGCTATTTTGAGGTAATCCGGACGATTCCAGCGCCTTGATGCCAAAATCAAAGCGGTAATAGCATCTATATCCCCATCACTAGCGAAGTTCTCATCTATGGAACCCCAGCTACCATCTGCTCTTCGCCCCCATTTCCAAGCCCATAAACTATCAACAGGTTTGCCGTCTTGGAGCCTTTGCAGGTTGTTTTCTCCCCAGTTTAAAGTTACGGCGAAGGTTGCAGGATCGTTAATAAGTACCGCTCGTAACATAGCATAGGCTTGACCTTCACTGGTAGAGCGATCGCTAGCTTCGTAATCAATGACTCGTCCATCTATCTGGATAAATCGACGACGATAGCTCTCCCAGCTTTCCACCAATAATTGTCGGTTGGGAGCAGATGCAGGAATGGCTGCCAAAAATTGGGCGCGATCGTCCTTGCCAACTGATTTGATCGCTGATGCCCTAGATGTTGATATTGAAGTTGAAGTTGATATCGAAGTTGAATTTAATATTGAACTCGAATCTGATGTTGAAGCCGAATCTGATGTTGAATTTAAAGATGCATTATAATCTGTTTGAGTCTTTGGTGCGGAATAACTTGATTTACAGCTATATATACTAATAAGGCTAAAAATAGCTGCTACTTTTAAAAGATTGTTCATCTTAAGAATCGTTTGCATTAATTTTTGCCAATTATTCAAAAAAAATTATTCGATCTGAAGAAGTTAGTTGGAAATAATCAAATTCAATACAAAATGCCAGACAATTTGCTTTTCTTCAAGATAGTGTTTATAAAATAATTCTAAAGTAGGGGAGGCCCTTACGGCGGTGTAGATTCACGAACCGTATTATTGCCGTTGTGTTACGGCTTTTTAAGATTTGATAGGAAAAATAATAGCTCCAGTTTTGCCGTAACGCACCAATAACTCTTGGTACGTTAGATGTATTAGGATTATATGTTTTAACAGATGGATTGTCGTACATCTAACACACCCTACAATAATTGTATTTTTTATTTATAAACACCTTCTAAGATGGTGAATAGTAAATGGTGAGTAGTTGGGCATATAAATATAATTATTGCCCAGCTTTCCTTGACTTAGTAGACTAGTACCGCTATGCGGAAGTCTGGCATTCAAAAGTCAATAGCAAGTTGCTACAAGTGAGAGAATCTGCTTGGGAGCAGTGTCCTCCCTTAAAGTTCCCCTAAGTATATTTAACCGCACAGCCCAGATACTTTCAAATAAATGGTGGGGATTCATCTTATATTTAAGAAGTTTGTTTTAAAATTACTGTTCCCCTGGGTAGTAATATCATGTCCGGTTAAACAGTTATCATATTTTATCTGAGTAAGGAGTAATAAGTAATAAGTAATGAGTAAGGAGTAAGGAGTAAAAAGTAATAAGTATTCACTCGTTCGTAGAATACGCGCCATCTTTTCAATAGGGTTATATAGTAAGTAATTAGCCGGACTTGATATAACTAATAGATTTATTGTTTATTAAAAATTGTTTATTAAAAATTGTTTATTAAAAATTGTTAATGAAAAATTTTTCATGAAAAAATCTTCACGAAAAATTATTCATGAAAAATTGCAAAACAGATTAATTGTTACTTCGACGTTCGTAATTTTCCCAAGGTGGTTGAAAACCACGTCGCAACAGAAAATCTTCTTGTATTTGCTGCATCTGTTGAGAAATTTCAGGATCCCTTTCACCGTTGGTAATTTTTTCAATTTGTAGTTGTTCGAGGGCTTTAAGGGCTGCTAAAGGTCGGTCAAATATAGCATTCAATCCTGCAAGGGCGCGACGTGCTTGTTGATCTTGAGGCTTTTGTTCCAACACTTTGGAATAAATTTGTTCGGCTGATTCAAATCGCCTTTGCTCAAAGCGAATTCCGCCCAAGGCTGCTAAAGCGTCTACATCGTCTGGTTGTTCACTGAGAATATTTTCATAAGCTTTACTAGCCATATTCAAATCGCCAACAGCTTGAGCTAATAATGCCATTCTTTGATATGAGTTTGTATCATTGGGAGCATTAGCAATCAATTGCTTCATCCGCAAGCGTGCTTCACTTGGGTTTCGTTGAGCTATAACTTCAAGCAAATGCTGTTGTAATTTTATATTACTAGAATCTACTTCTACTAAATAATTATACAGTGCTTCCCGAGAAGGATCACTAGGTAATTGTGCTACTAAACTATACAGTTCTGGTGGAGTATTGGTTGCTTTTTGAGTTGCTAACCAATTGTTTAAAACAGCTTCTGCTTGTGGTTTAGAAATTCGTTTGGCTTGATAGGCAACGCTAGTACGTCCCAATTGAGCAATTATATCTTGAGGATTGCGTTCTATAAGTTGGTCGTATACTACCAAAGCTTCTATAAAACGCTTTTGCTGTACTTTTACACCTACTAATCCCTGCAAAGCACCATCAATTATATCGCTGCTAGGATTGCTTGTAAGTATAGCAAAGTAGCGTTGGGCACTAGCTTCCAAGTTACCTTCTTGTCTTTCGATTTCTGCGGCGAGCAACTGTGGTGCCATATCTTGGGAACCTTGAGATGTTGCCGTATAGTTTGCTAAGGCAAGTCTGGCTTGAACTGTATCTTTAAGTTGTAGATACATCTGAGCTACCCGAAACTGCAAAAACGGTGCTTCCACCTGTGTTTGCAAAATATTTTGATACACGGATAAAAATTGGGGATCGGGAGCATCGATATCAGCTAATGCTACAGCTAATTTTTGTAGTTCTACTGAGTCAGTAGGTAAATTTTGCAGTGTTTGTGATAAACGTTGCTTGAGATCGGTTTTGGCGATCGCTCCTAGTTTGTATTCTAAAGCCAGCTGTCGCACTACCAAGCTTTTATCGTTGGGTAACATAGATGCTAAACGTCGATAAAGTTGTAATGCTGTTTCTTCTCCTTGGGGTAAACCACTAAATACATCGGCGATTTCCCGCAACAGATTGGCAGAAGGATTGGAGTTATCAGCAAGGGCTTGGCGATACAGATTACTGACTTGTTGCGTCAAGGTGGCGTTGTCTGTACTCTTGCGAATTTCATTCAGCGCTCTAGCTAAAGGTAAAATCGCGTCTTTTCTATTTTGTAAAGGTTCTAATACTGCTAAAGCTTGGGCTTCTTGTTTATTGGCAATATAGGCTTGAGACAATTCTGCACGAGCAAGTATGGCTAATTGATCGAGGGTTTGGGAACCCCCTAACTGCCTTTGTAAAATTGCGATCGCTTGTTGAGGATTACCGGTTTTACGTAAGGTAAGAGCGTAAGCAATCGCAGCATAATCTTTTATTGGTTTACCACTGGCTTTATAACGGTTAAATAATTCCTTTGCTTTTTGATAATTGCCATTGTAGCTGTAAGTTTGAGCAGCACCGATTATTGCTTCTAGGGTAGGATTATTAGCCAAGACAATTTCAAAGTCGGCAATAGATTTGCCAAATTTTCCTTGATAAGAATAAAGTAAAGCGCGGTAATAACGAGATTGCACGTCATCGGGGTTCAATTCCAGCAAAGTATTGAGAGCCTTGATACCCAGTTTGTTCCATTGGGGACGATAAGTACCCATCATGCCGACAATTTTCAAGGCTGCTTGATTGTTGGGATCTTGTGCTAAGACTTGTTGATAAGTTTGAAATGCTTTTTCGATACGCCCGGCACGATTGTAAGCAATGGCTAAACCTAGTTTGGCTTGTAAGGATTGCGGATTCCTTTTTAAAGCTTGTTTAAAGGCATTAATGGCATCATCTACCCATCCTTTTTTGAGTAGATTATAACCTCGTCGAGTTGCTCCAGATGACTGAGCTTGTACGGGGGCTATATTGTTCAAAGTTGCTAATGCAATTGGAAAAGTAAAAACGAATAAATGAAAAGGTAATAAAGTAATGCCAAGAATAGTTTTGCTTTGTGTTTTTCTTGTTCGCCATAAATTAGCTTTATAGAGCAAATTTAGTTTGTGACTCATCGAGCAAATCTCCCCCTTGGGGTTACATCAAAATCTGATTTTACTCTCACACCGAGAACTGTTTCGTTAAACTCCTCTCTTCCCTGCACAGAAAAACCTAATCGTAGATTGGGAAGAACCTGAAAATCGTAATAAAGTTCGAGTACATCAAGTGTGTCTCCTTCACGCTCCTCCTCGTTAGATAAAGCTCGTCCATAAGCTAAACCCAATCGATCGTCAGGGCTAAATAAATCTAGGAAACTGAGTCCGAAAACGTATGTATCTGCACCTTCTCCCAAATCTCGATTTTCATAACGTCCGTATCGTCCAAAAAGACCAAGTTTCATCTTAGGAATAAACACTTCAGCATTCAAACCATATGCTTCTTCGCGATCGTCATCAAGAACTCCAAACTCACCATTGCCGCGATCGATTTGAAAGCTTTCTGGAAAAGTATCGTCGTTACCGCCATCCCTATCAGTACTATAAGTACCGCGAATAATCGCATTACCATAACGAAGGCCAACTTCCCCAGCGAATCCATCCAAGCTAAATTCGCTCAAACTTTCAGAGGATGAAAAAACAGCAGCTTTAGCATCAATATTATCTGTAGCGCTCCAGTTTACTAACAATCCAGTACGAGAACCTATTCCTGTAGCAGCTAAGGCAGGATTAGTTTGAAATACTGGATTAAAAAACTGGCTGGCTCCATCTTTTGCAAAACTATTGCGATCAAAATAAGATGTTAAATCTAATTGGCCAACTGCAAATCGTAAATTGGGTACTGCCGGTATAGATGTTGCTAAATAAAGTTCGTTGATATTCAAACCTTCCCGTCGAGAATCATCAAAGGAACTACCCTCACTTGTTAAATCTAAGGTTCCTGCAAATAACACATTAGAAGAGAGTGGATAGACTCCGGTAATTCTAGCTCGTGCTGAAGTATCATCTCCTTGAGTTACATAAACACCTTGCACCTCTAAAGAAGATTCCTTTAAAGGGGCACTGCTTCTTAAAGGCTTCAATTCATCGATGTTTTGTGGAGTTAACTGTGCTGTGGTTGGGGAAAGTGCTGACATTCGTTCTGTAGTTCCCAACTGTTGACTTTTAGTTAAGGGATTAGT
>DESS01000325.1:0-13720 GCA_002361335.1 Richelia sp. UBA3308 | reverse complement strand
TATTAAAAGTAGGTGTTGAAATTACAGAAACTGGCGGTTGCTTCATGCGGTAACCATCAAGCATCTGTTGAAATGTTGGCGCAGTGTTAGGGATGACTTTAGGGTAGTCTTGAGAGTACTTACTTCTGGAATTAAGTAGTTCGTTGAATGTGGGTGTATTATTTACATTCCGCCGCTGCTGTGGATTGGTACCCGGAAGTGGCGGTAAAGGAGCAATTTTAATTGGAGAATTCAAGTTTTGGTTAAAACTAGGTGCTATGGGAGAAGCAAACTCTTGGGTGCTACCGGGAGGTGCTGGTAATGGAACAGCTTGAGCGTTTATTTGCTTCAGTTCATAAATCCCAATTTCAGGACCACCTATAGGTTTTTTTTGCCTTGTTATTTCTAGGTATTGCTCAATTACTCCTTTAGTTTTACCACTTATCTGTTCCTGGATAAAACTGTTTTCTAATTGCTTAATATTATTATCTAAGGGTAAATACTGTTCTACCTTTCGGATCGGTAAAGGGATATCAATATAAGAAACATTCGGTGGCGGGGGCATTTTTGGCAATCTTCGTTTTCTTCTGCCGCTGGGTATGGAAGAATCGGGTACCCTCAGTAAATCCCCTGAATATAAATTTTGATTATCTTGTCGCTGAGGCGATATCATTTGAGCTTGGGAGCGATCGCTTACACTTAAAGTCCATAAAGATATGGAAGCAGCACAAAACAGCGCTAACGGCTTTTGCTTACGGAACTCTTTTATCGAAATAAATTTCTCACACTCTAGTATTTTAGCCTTCATTACCCCAATTAATATATCAGTAGATGTTTACGTTATATAATGTCGCTACTTTAACAAAAAAAATTCATATCATCGACGGGATAATACATATTTTGTCAAGCCCGTAAAATTACAATAAGAGTTAGTAAAGCTAGTGATTTTACGATCTATTTTGGGCAAAATAAAACAAAATGTGGAAATTACTGATTTAATTTGCTCTTGATAACATATATTTTATGAAACAGCAACATTTTAGATATATAAGCCAAAATATCGCCAAAATACCTCTAGCAACATATGCCGCGATCGCTTCTAGTATCGTTTTACTAACAACTTCAGGCTGTGTAAATAAATCACAAAATGAAGTGGAAGTAGAAATACAGAGCATACAAAAAGAAAATAACAACGGTTTATACAAAATTGCAGGCAGTACAAACTTACCCGAATCTAGCCGTATTGCCATCACGGCAGTTCGTTCTTTGCGACTAACAACAGCAAACACAGAAGTAATAATCGATGATAATGGGAATATAAACCGTTCAATTTTGGCTCGCCAAATCGTAGAAGTCAAACAAGGAAGATGGGAAGCAGACTTAAATCTTTGGCAAGTAGCACCCAACGGCAATTTTCAGGAAGTATGGCAGTTAAATCAAGATTTAAAAAAATTTACTCCAGAAAGTAAAGTAACCTTCATTGCGACTTTCAATCCTGTAGCTCAATTACCATCTTCAGATAAATCTTCAGATAAACAAAATCCTCAACAATCGACTCCACAATTTCAACAGCTTGAAGGTGAATCTATTCGGTTTACTAATGAAGGTGAAAAATACGTACAAGCAAGGCAATTCCGCTCTATACCTCTGCCTGTAGGTAACACAACACCTCCTCCTGCAAAACCTGAAGATTTTAATGATGGCTGGGGAAATCGATATCAAATAAAAGCGCGATCGCAAGATAGAGTTTTACCTCCATTAACTAAGTCTGAGCAGAGTAATTCTCCTTTGCGAAGTTCAGAGTTTTTACGGTAATTAACCTCACCCCCTTCCCCTCTCCAAAGCATCGGATACTGCTGACGAATGGTAGCAAAGACCCCTCATTTGCCCACGAATTGGCGTGTAGAGACGTTATATATAACGTCTCTACATCTACCGAAACAACGAAAAATCGTCTAATTGTCACCCCTGAATGACTTTCTAAGGTTTATTTGCGTTCGGCGATTAATCAAGGGAATTTGAAAGCAAAGTCTAATTTCATACGTTTAGTGGCGGTTGAAACCGCAGCTACACAATCAAAACCCGTCTACACGGGTTAAAAATTCATTAGTCCACGCAGGTGGACTTTGCCTGTGTAGTAGCGGTTTTAACCGCCGGAACCTAAAAAACAACCTCTTAGATGAGTTTGTTGATAATTTGTTTTGAAAACAAGAATTAATTACTAAATATTGATACTTATAACATCGCCATTGCTGAAGCTAAAGCAAGGGTTTTTTAGTATTTAACTGTTATTTTACTTATTAATAAAATTGAGTATTTACCTAGGAAAGTTTATTTTTAAATAATCTAATTAAGCATTTATTAAATAATTTTTATCGTTATAAAGAGGTTTTTAACTGTACAAAATATTATTTAAATAGAGCGCTAGACTGAATATAAATAAAGATTGAATCAGGGAAAATTTCTGAGTTTTTTTGTTCAATTAAATATGTAATCACCACAGTTTAGTGTACATATACCTTCCAAACTTGATAAGCGAGTCAAACAATTCGCCAAAGCAAATAATGTAACAAAACGCAAAGTAATGATTGATGCTTTAAATCATTATTTCGGATGTATGGAAGAAATACCATTGAATCAACAACTAAATGAAATAAAACAAAAAATAGCGAGTATTGAAGCTGTAATAATAAAACTTTTATTGTAATTTAAAATAAAAATACTTTATAAGCAAATTTGTTTTTATAAATTATTATGATGAAAGTAAAAAATTAAAGTAAAACTAGAATTCTCTTCTAATCTTTATAGTACAAAACTCATTATGAATGATAAAAGCAACAAATTCTGGACATGGGTGTTATTAAGCGTTTTTACACCCATACTAACGGGAGTAATTATATATTACCTTACAGAAGGTGCTGATCTAAATAGCGAAAATCCAGTCACTGAACCAATACAATTTTATTTTTTAGCAGATACAGCTTTTATAAAAATCGACAATGCTAAGAATGAAATCAGAAAATTAAAGAATCTTGGTTACAACCAAGCTGGAAAATTTTGGTTGCAAGATTATCCCAATTTATCTAATAACCCATACTACCAAGTTTACGTAGCAAAATTTAGCAGTCGTACAAGCTGTATAGAATTACTCAAAAGTTATATTCAACGCAATCAAGATGCTTATTGTGCTTTGGCTAGTACAAATCAAAATGTATCACCTGATTATTTCGGTTCTGATTCACTTCAAAGGAGCAGGAATCCTTAAAGGTAGAAAGACACAAAGCATACAGAAGAACACAGCCTTAGCGGAGCGCGATTGCCTCCGGCACCAGCGAAGCTGATCCCAATGTCATATAAATTCGCCCGTTTGTCGAACTAACCCAAGCCTAAAGACACCCTCGCTTCGGTTCTCCTAGATACTGCATTTTGCCTCCTAATCAGGCACAAAAAAATTGTCTAAAACTCTTGTGGTACGGGCAGAGAAAGCCCCTCCAAATGTACCTCACAAAGATGAAAGATGCTGTATCTAGATCAAATAACTTTTTACTGCACAACAATTTGTCTGACTAAAATACTCATCACTTCCCCTGGATTAGTTGGACTAGGTAACAGTGGACTCCAATCACCCACTTCAGCGTAACCGAGTTGGTGTAAAACCTGAATTGTACCCATCACGGCTTTAGAGGAACCAATTAACATATGCGGCCGGGATTTCTCGTTCAGGCTTTGGAGTCAGGGTAGCTTCATATTTAATGGTGCGACTGGATTCCTGCTCTGTAAAGTCTGGACAAGTCGGACATTACTTCCTACTTCAATGGGAGCATGGGAGCTGTTATCCCTCGCTTAAAACAAGCTGGAGCGGAACCGGACGAATGCTACTGTTTTGATGGTGATCAAAAAGAAATCCCGGATTTAACTATAGAAGTAACTATTACCAGCGGTAGCATCAAAAAATTAGAAACTTATAGCAGGTTGGGAATCAAAGAAGTTTGGTTTTGGAAGAAAAACAAATTTAGTGTTTATTATCTACGGGATTTACAGCAATTCCCAGAAAAATTTGGTTATGAAGAAATTGAATCTTCTGAGCTTGTACCAGAGCTAAATATTGAATTTTTAGCCGAATGTATTGCTATTCGAGATCAAGTGGAATCCTGGTTAAAATTTGAGCAAGGAATCTAGAGCTGGAATTCAGCAAAATCTGTAACTATTACGAAATCCAACCCGGCGAAATTTTGAATTGGGAATCACTTTATATTTCCAATTACCTTCAGATGGAAATAAAGCACAGTTATTTAATTAAATTCTGGGTAGTCGGGTTTTCCCAGAAATTGTGTAGAGACGTTATATATAACGTCTCTACATTACGTCGGTAAACAAACAAACCAATCAAAACTAATGGGACAGACTACTAGAATAGGTTAACAAAACCTTGTCCCTACTCACCCCATCACTATTCACTTGCCCTTAATGGTAGATTGTTTTGTATTGCCTGCATTTGCAACATCATGTCTTTTAGCTGCCTTTGTAATTGCTCAAACTCTGCTGGTTTTATACTGCTTTGATTAGCTTGAGATATATTGGCAATTTCTTTTTTGCGATCGCTATTTGATTGAGTATAGCCGAGGAAGTTTTGAGCAGAAGCAAAGGCTGATGCAGCATTCACTGGAAGCGCATATTGTCTTTTTTCTTCAGGTATGGGTGCTGAAATTGGTTCAGCTACCGTTTGATATGCTTGCGCTACAGTTTGCGTCACAACTACTTGAGATTCTCTTGGAGTATTCAAACTTGGATAACCCTTGTTTGCTTGGGATGATACTTGTTCATCCAAAAAATTATTAAGTCCAGAAACTTCTAGTCGAGATTCTGAAAGTTTAAATTCCTTAAGTATTTCCTCTTTTTGCTGTAACTGCTTCTCCAATTGTGATACCTGTTCTTCAATATCTGCCTCTCTGCGAGAGGAATTGCGCCATCCACTAATCGCCACAATAGAAATCCCAGCCCCCAAACTAAGTCCAGTGGCGACTACTACATAAGGTAAAGCAACATCTCTGAGCTTACCAAAGAAAAATGTTTCTTCTTGGAAATTGATATTAATTTGTTTCTCGCCTACTATAGCCAGCGGTACTGTCATGGCTGAAAAAACAGCCGCAGAAGCTAAAACAGGAGGCAGGATAAATTTTGTTAATGCAGATAGAGACATATTTTAATGTTTAGTTCTTTAAGTAAAATCCGGAAAATATTTCCATGACTACTTCTATAGTCTTATAATTTTGCGTAATAGTAATTAAAGTAGTAGTGAAATTTGTTTATTCGTTTATAATTTATTCGTTAAATACCGAATCCACAAAATTTCAAAGATAAAAAAATACATAAAATTAATAAATAATTAATAAATCATTAATCAAAAAAATATCAAAAATTTTTCCGTTCTATAAAAACGAATAAAAAAAAATTATATTTGAGCCTATTCAAAAAGTTTGAATCTATTCTCATACTTAAGTAATAAATTAGATGGGGCAATTTTAGTTCTTAAGTATTATAAAAAATATTTATATCAATTACTATCTATACCTAAGATAAGTTGATTCTTATTCCTCGGTTAATTAAATACTTAGCTTTATATATTAGTTTTAGATAATAGTAAGATGCAAAACAATCTAGAACGGATCTTATTACCTATCAAAGCTATACTGTAAAAAAACAAGATAACCAAAGAGTAATTATGCGTATATTTGGAATATTTTTTTCTTTGATGAATATTTTGAAAAAGGCTTTCATAAATTTATTATGGGTATTTCATCGGAAGTATTTTCACCATAATAGAGAATACTCGAACCAAAATAAATTCAAAAAAATCAACAAAAATTTAACATCATACAATAAAATACTGATATTTACCATAACTTTAGTGCTTTGCCTAAATACTAATTTGACAAATATGTTCATTGGTAAACCACTCAACCTTGCTACAGCAACAACAAGCATAAAGTTGCCACTTTCAACTCGTGGCGCGAAAATCGTTGATGCTAGAGAAAATCGTGTATTACTGCGAGGTGTCAACTGGTTTGGTATGGAAACAGAAACCCACTCTCCTCACGGTTTATGGAAGCGCGATTATAAAGATATGTTGGCGCAAATCAAACTACTGGGGTACAATTTGATTCGCTTACCATATTCCGTACAAGCACTGCGTTCCCAAGAAATTAGTGGTATTGATTTTAGCATCGGTAGCAATCAAGAACTTGAAGGTAAAACCCCATTAGAATTAATGGACACAATCGTTGAGGAAGCCCAACGTCAAGGTTTATTAATTTTACTGGACTCTCATCGCCTTAACGATGAAAGAATTCCGGAATTATGGTATGGAGATGGCTACACAGAAGCCGACTGGATTAATACTTGGTTACTGTTAGCTCAAAGATATAAAAATCAACCCAACGTTATTGGGGCAGATTTAAAAAACGAACCCCATGGTAAAGCTAGCTGGGGTACTGATGACTTAGCTACTGACTGGCGATTAGCCGCAGAAAGGGCAGGTAATGCCATAGGAACTATAAATCCGAATTGGTTAATTGTTGTTGAAGGGGTAGAAAACAATGTTCCGGGACAATATTTAGCTCGACATTGGCAAGGTGGTAATTTAGAGGGGGTGCTGCACTATCCGGTACGTTTATCACTTCGCAGAAAGTTGGTTTATTCTCCCCATGAATATGGGCCTGGAGTTTACGATCAGCCCTATTTTTCTGACAAAAATTTTCCTAATAATCTCATCGATCGCTGGCAAATTGGTTTTCATTATATTTCCAGTCAGAATCGCGCTCCTATTTTTGTGGGAGAGTTTGGCGGGCGTTTAGTTAATGACGAAAAGGAAACTATTTGGTTTAATAAATTTGTCAAATACATCGACGAAAAAAACTTGAGTTTTGCTGTTTGGAGTTGGAATCCTAATAGTGATGATACAGGGGGTATTCTTTTGGATGATTGGAAAAGTATCGATCTACCAAAGCAAAAAATACTTTCCCAAGTACTTCCAGTTGACTTTAATGATATAGTAGGCAGACTGGGAGAACCTGATAAATCTGAACAACAAATTCAAGACTCAAATCTGGAACTTGCTCGCAACGAAAAATTGAAAACAACTACTGAAATTTACGCCGATTGGCAAACGGGATTTTGTACCAGATTTAAGATTACCAACAATAGCAGCGAAACAGTTGAAAATTGGCAATTGAAATTTAATATGAACCAAGCTAAGATTACAAATTCTTGGAATGGTGATTTTAAGCAACAATTAGATAAATACACCGTAACTCCTTTTGACTGGGGAAGAACTATTCAACCCAAGCAAGTAAGGCATGTCGGATTCTGTGCCCAAAAACTAGGTTCTAATTTTTCTCCTCAACAAGTAGAATTAGAATTTAGAATTTAGAATTTAGAATTTAGAATTTAAAATGATAAAAAATCCCAAGCAATGCCTGGGATTTTTGATCAAATATTTGATGAAAAGAAGATTCAACAAATGCGTTTATAGGTTGAATGCCACTGAAGAAACTTTATAGATCATCTTCAGTAAAATCATCTTCAACTTCAAATTCACTCAAGTCTCCTAAAACGCTATCCTCGTTATCTTCATCTAAATCATTATCATCTTGCATCGGCGATAAGTTGTTAATGACTTCATTATCAGCAATCAAATCATTATCATCATCTAATATTGACTGATTCCTACTTCTACCACCAAAGCTTTCAGTGGTTATTGTGGGAGAATCCAAATTATAAGTACGGGCAGTGCGATCGTCTAAAACCATATCCAAAGAATCGTCAACTTCATCCAATACATTGCTGCTCATATCACCGGCATAGTCATCAACTATACCCATCTCTTCGTAAGTATTAAATCCAGTACCTGCAGGAATCAATCGCCCGATAATCACGTTTTCTTTCAAACCACGCAACCAGTCGGACTTACCTTCAATGGCAGCTTCAGTTAAGACACGAGTTGTTTCTTGGAAAGATGCAGCAGAGATGAAGCTATCTGTATTCAATGATGCTTTGGTAATCCCTAATAACACTGGGGTATATTGGGCTTTCGCACCACCAGTAATCGACATTGCTTCATTTACCTGTTCGATTTGACGTAATTCTACCAATTCCCCAGGGAGCATTGTTGTATCACCACCATCATCTACCCGGACTTTTGAAGTCATCTGACGTACAATTACTTCGATGTGTTTGTCAGCAATGTCAATGCCCTGGGATTGATATACAGACTGCACTTCATTCACCAAGAAGGTTTGTACTTTTTGTAACGCATGGCTGGCACAAGCATAAGCCCCTTCATCGGAACCTTGGTTGAAAAATACTTCCAGGATTTCATGGGGATTTGATGGGCCATCTGTAATTGGTTGTCCCGTACTCACCATTTGACCATCGGAAACCACCATATTTTGACCTGGCCCAAGTGCGTAATCTGTTACAGTGCCTCCCGCTTCCAAAATCTTAATGGCGATCGCTTCATCGCCGTCTCCGTAAACTGGTTTAACTTCTCCCTCTCGACGAGCTAATATACAAGCTTCTTTTGGCTTACGAGCTTCTAGTAGTTCTTCAATTCTAGGCAAACCTTGAATAATGTCCCCAGTTTTGGCACGTTCAAATACCAATAACACTAAGTTATCACCGCGTTGTACCAAATCACCATCATCAATTTGCAGTACGGCACCAGGGCTGACACGATAAGGACGGCCCATCCGTAAAACAATAAAATTACTTGAAGACTGGCTCGCGGGTACTATTCCTGCCTCTTCGGTACCAGCAGCCAATTGTTTATCCAAGCTGCCCATATCAATAACTTGTCCGGATTGTTCGGCGAATATTCCTGGAGCAATTTCAGCCCCTTCTACAAGCAAATCGCCAACTTTACAGGTAGGTTTTTGATCGAGATTAATGGTGAATGTATCGCCAGTTCGCAATATCAAACAGCGACGGGGTGCATCGGTTCCCACCTTAACCCCTTGGATAGTACCTCCTTCTTTGGACAAGATTTGGGTACGTGCGACTACAGCACCCGGTTCTATTGTTTGCCCATCTTGTACTTCTAGGCTTGTTTTTGTACTCCCTTGGGTGGCATCAGCTGTAATATCGCGACGGATTACCAAAGATTCTAAAATAACCAGTTGCAAGCGCTGAATTTCTGGGTCGTTCTCATCCGCTACTAATTCGATGTCTGCTGCTAGGGGAGAAGGATTATGTTCTTCGCCTTCTTGCTCAATTTCCAACACCAATTGAGTTCTTAGCAGTTCCACTCCTTCTACGGATTTGATACGTTCGGAGTCTTTATAAGATATTCTTTGTACTGCTTTGAGTTGAATGGAACGTCCATTTTCCTCTGCAACCGAAGTTGTAGATGGTACGTCTGGATTTGTTGGTACGGGGAACTCTACTACAGGACGGCTTAAGACTGCCGGTCCTTCTGGTGTTTCTACGTACTCAATATACCGTAGCTCAGTAAAAGTTTTACCCAAAAATTCTTCCCCAGCTTGCACAAAGGTACCATCTTTGCTCATCACTGTTTCTGGTTCTTCAACCATTAACAGTTCCCCTGGCTTAATCACCACTTCTCGGAGAATATCGTTTTTCTGAGTTACTTCTACAACACCGCTATTTTGACTGAAAATATCTTTTACGACTTCATCGCCAGCGTTTACCAATTGTCCATCTTCGACAATTAACAAGGAAATGTCTTTGTTAACTTCATGGGTTTCTTCGGGTATCCACAGTAGGGTACCCCCCTGCACCACTTCATAACCTTGTTTAGCTTTACCTTTTTTCTGCACCTCTACCCCAGAGAATTTCAATAATCCTCCAGTTTCAGTACGATAGCGATCGTCAATTAATTCTGCTACGACTTGAGAGTTTTGTACTTTCGTACCGGGGGTTGCTCTCAAGTTAAATACTTGATTGTTTGCCGTAGTAATTAAATAGTTATTGCGGCCTTGGCTGCTTTGAGCAGTAACAGAAGCTCTATCTAAAACTATTGATGCGGTAATAATCTCTATTTCACGAGTATTTCTACCGGGAGTGGCTTCAGGTAAGCGCACACCACCACCGTGCAAAGAAGTTAACTTTGTTTCGGCAAGTACGCCATTACTTTCTATTTTATCGCCGTTGTTAACTACCAACTCCGCTCCTGGTGGTAAGTTATAAACTTCTCCCGACAATACCCAAATCAAACCACCCCTTACTGCTGTAGTGGTAGTATTACCTTGACGGTCGGTTTTTTGTTCTGCTAATACATCAGCAAACTTAACTTCTCCCGCAATATCAGAAGCTACATCTTTTACAGCTTTCTCTGTATTAATCCGGGTTGTTTTCGCTCCCAAGGCAACCTCTGCCAATAATTGACCCTGCTTAATTTTAGAGCCATTGGTTACATATAAAGTTGAACCTTTAGTTACGCCAATTTCCACTCCAGAACCTTGACTACCTTGGCTTTCTAAAACCATGGTACCGTTAGTCTCTACATACAAAGCATCTTCACCATGGCGAGTACGATAAGGTCTAGTGCGGAATTTACCTTTGAAGCGGACTGTACCATCAGCTTTAGCTCTTACTTGTTGAGCTACTTCCCCGGTAAATACACCCCCCGTGTGGAAGGTACGCATGGTCAACTGAGTTCCAGGTTCGCCGATACTTTGGGCAGCAATAATACCTACAGCTTCTCCTAAGTCTACCACTTTGGCGTGGGCTAAACTCCAGCCATAGCAAGACTGGCAGACGCTGCGTGCAGCTTCGCAAGTTAAGGGAGAACGAACATTTACTTGTTCAACTCCAGATCCTTGAATAACAGATGCAAGTTCTTCGGAAACTGGTGTATTGCGAGTTGCTAACATTTCACCAGTTTTGGGATGCACAACATCTTCGTTAACTACCCTTCCTAAAAGGCGACTACTGAGGGGAATCAAAGTTTTACTTCCCTCTTTCATTGCTTTGATGGGAATTCCACGGGATGTACCGCAGTCGGTTTCGCGGATAATCACATCCTGGGACACGTCCACCAAACGTCTGGTTAAATAACCACTATCAGCCGTCCGCAATGCTGTATCCACCAATCCTTTACGGGCACCGTAAGAAGAAATAATATACTCGGTAACCGTAAGTCCTTCACGGAAGTTCGTTTTAATTGGTAAGTCAATAATCTCCCCTTGGGGATCTGCCATTAGTCCCCGCATTCCTACCAATTGGCGTACCTGGGAAATATTACCCCTAGCCCCGGAAAACGCCATCATGTAAACGGAGTTAAGGGGATTAGTTTTTTTGAAATGACTAACTACTTCATCTTTGAGGGCTTCAGAAGTACCGTTCCAAGTATCAATTACCTTTTGGAAGCGTTCTACTTCAGTAATTTCCCCACGTTGATAACGTTCCTCTGTGGCACGGATTTCAGCTTCAGCCGCATCAAGTAGCGATCGCTTAGAAGGCGGCACCATTAAATCATCAACACTAATAGAAACTCCCGCCCTTGTCGCATAACGGAAACCTAGGTCTTTGAGCTTATCCGCCATTACTGCAGTCCGCGCCGTACCGTAATTGGTAAAACCCCAAGCAATTAACTTTCTCAGTTGTTTTTTGTCAACCACGCGGTTGCGAAAAATCATTTTTTCAGTCATTAGAAGTTAGTTGTTAGTTGTTAGAAGTTAGTTGTTAGAAGTTAGTTGTTAGTTGTTAGTTGTTAGTTGTTAGAAGTTAGTTTTTAGAAGTTATTTTTTAGCGGATGATAACCAATAACTAATAACCAATAACTAATAACTAATAACTAAGTTGCCAGAGCTTCCTGAATCGCCATGTTGTAAATCACGCGACCCGGTGTTGTATATATATACTGAGATAATAAAGTTCCTGTTGCATCTTCTCTAATGCGACGGAATTTGTAGTGCAAGGTACGGGTACCATCTTCGTTTTCTTTGACTTTTACCGGCTCTTTGTCATCTACATCCTGTTCTACTTCTCCGTCGAAGCGGACGTAAATGTAGGCGTGCAAGTCTACTTGATGTTGCTCGTAAGCTATGACTACGTCATTTAAAGAGGCATAATAACCCCCAGCACCTTTGGTTGCTCCAGGATTTTCAGCTGTTAAATAATATGCTCCCAATACCATGTCTTGACTGGGTGTAATAATTGGCTTACCTGTAGCTGGTGAAAGTATGTTGTTGGATGCGAGCATTAACAATCTTGCTTCCGATTGCGATTCCAAAGATAAAGGTACGTGTACGGCCATTTGGTCGCCATCAAAGTCGGCGTTAAATGCCGGACATACTAAGGGGTGCAGTTGAATTGCTCTTCCTTCTACCAAAATTGGCTCAAATGCTTGAATACCCAAACGGTGCAAGGTTGGCGCACGGTTGAGCATCACGGGGTGTCCTTCTATGACTTCTTCCAAAACATCCCAAACTTGGGGATCGGATCGAGCAATTAATTTTTTCGCAGCTTTGATATTGTTCACCATACCGCCTCTAATTAATCTATTAATTACAAAAGGCTGGAATAGTTCGATCGCCATTTCTCTAGGCAAACCGCACTGGTGAATCTTCAATTTTGGTCCAACTACGATTACGCTTCTTCCGGAATAGTCTACCCGTTTACCTAACAAGTTCTGACGGAAACGTCCTTGTTTACCTTCAATAATGTCGGACAAGGATTTCAACGGACGGTTATTTGCACCTACTACTGTACGTCCGCGACGACCATTGTCAATAAGAGCGTCTACTGCTTCTTGTAACATCCGTTTTTCATTACGGACGATAATTTCTGGTGCAAGAATTTCTTGCAATCTCGCTAAACGATTGTTACGGTTAATTACACGGCGATAAAGGTCGTTCAAATCGCTGGTAGCAAAACGACCACCATCTAGCTGTACCATGGGGCGCAAATCTGGAGGTATCACGGGAATTACCGTCATTACCATCCATTCGGGCTTGGAACCAGTTGCAATAAAATTATCTATTACCCGTAACCGCTTAATCAGTTTGGCTCGTTTTTGACCTTTGGCTACAGTAATTTCCTCTCGCAAGTTTTCGGCTTCCGGTTCTAAATTAATATCCGCTAACAGCCGCAACAAAGCTTCGGCACCAATACCAACTTCCACACCTTCTAATGTCGAATCTTCGCTATAAATCTGGTCTTCAATTTCCAACCATTGGTCTTCTGTTAGTAATTGCTTATAGCTTAAAGACTCGGCATTACCAGGAGCGAGAACAACATAGGAATTGAAATAAACTATTTGCTCCACATCCCGCAAAGGCATATCTAACAAAATAGAAATGTAGCTAGGAATACCTTTGAGATACCAAACGTGAGCTACCGGCGCTGCCAATTTAATGTAGCCCATGCGGTGGCGGCGCACTCTTGATTCGGTGACTTCTACACCGCAGCGCTCGCATACAATACCTCTGTGACGTACTCTTTTATATTTACCGCAATGACATTCCCAATCTTTCGCGGGACCAAAGATTCTTTCGCAAAAAAGCCCGTCCATCTCTGGCTTAAGAGTACGGTAGTTAATTGTCTCGGGCTTGGTTACTTCACCAACTACCTGAGAATTAGGTAAAGTCCTTTCTCCCCACTGACGAATACGCTCGGGTGAAGCCAAGCCAATTTTTACGTAATCAAACTGATTATTTTGAGAATTTCTCATACTTAGTTATTTAGTTATTAGTTAGGAATGAGCATGGGGCATGGGGCATGG
>DESS01000192.1 GCA_002361335.1 Richelia sp. UBA3308 | reverse complement strand
TTTCTTTAGGCTATAATCCCAAAATAGAACTAAAAAATTTGAATAGAACTAAAAAATTTGAATAGAGCTAAAAAATTTGAATAGAGCTAAAAAATTTCCTTGTTTGACTTTGGACAAAAAAGAGTAATTACCCGTTATCTATGAACACCTGAAGGTACGTGAAGACAGCTTCAAATCACTCATAAAAACAATGATTTATCAAGGCATTCACACATCCTACAAACTATCTTGCCATGCCCAATGCCCAATTCACAATGCCCTATACATTATTCTTCCATCATTTTTTTGAGTAAAGCATCAACATCTTCTTCGGACATTTCTTCAATATTTTCTAATATTTCTTCATTGCTGTTTCGTTCAACTTTTTTGATTGTTTCAACATTGGCTGAATTTTGTTGTGGTTGCTGTTGAATTACTTGCGCTTGTTGTGCGATTGTGGGAGCTTCAAAAAAGTGACGAATTGTTATTTCTACTTCAAAGGTTTGTCGCATTTGGGTAATAACTTGAGTTGCGGATAAGGAATTACCACCCAACTCGAAGAAATTATCATGAATTCCGATGGGTTCAAGTTTGAGAGCGTTTTGCCAAATTTGTGCGATCGCCTTTTCTATTTCTGTTTCTGGTGCTACATATTCTACGTTATTTTGACCGTGTAATTGCAGTTTTGGTAAGGCTCTACGGTCGATTTTTCCATTACTTGTTAATGGTAATGTATCTAATAGAATATAGTGAGTTGGCACCATATAATCGGGAAGTTTTTGTTGGAGGTATTGACGCAATCTTTCCGAGATTGACATTGATTGCTGGGGTTGGGAAGACATCCATTGTTGTGTCCAAGTTGGGTCAATTTTTCCACCTACAAAGCTATGCAATAAAATTTGACTTGATTCTAAATTAAACCATTCTCGTATACTTTCAAATTCTAATATTCCTATGGGACATAAACCAATATCATTTTCTGGTGCTGTTTCCATCAAAAGTTGACTGATATAACCTGCTTCTAACATACAAAAATCTCTGGCTTTGTCACCGTATACGGGAGTAATTGCTGCGAGTTCTGCTATTAAGAATAGGGAAAAACCAGATTTTTCAAAAATTTCTTGATTACTGCTGTAAACCTGATTATCAATAACTGATTCTTGATGGAGTAAAATTAATTTGTGTTTTGCAGGATGATAATAATAAATTCCTGGTTCTAATCCTTCAATGCGATTATTTTTTACATGTAAATAAGCTTGTACGGGATAAAGACTACCAGCAGAACCGTAGCGATATTTTGGTAGTGGAGAATCCTTTAATTGCATTTGTGCTAAACTACCAATCCACTGACTAAATTGTTTTAAATTAATTGGTTGTTCGAGGAACTGACGGTAACTTTGTCTTCTTAAATAAGCTTGAGTTGTGTTCTCATCTTGTTGAAGTTGTGGAAGTTCTATTTGTTTTCTACCTTCATCCCTACGAATACCAAATTGTTGTAATTTAAAATCAATTTTTTCTACAGGATTAGGAACAATATAAGCTACCAATTGTTTATTCTCAAAATCTCCTATTGCTGTGACAACAGCTTCTTGAATCAAAGGATTTTTGAGCAATACTGTTTCAATTTCTCCTAATTCAATGCGATAACCATTTACTTTTACCTGAAAATCTTCTCTTCCCAAAAATTCGATGCTACCATCTGGGAGATATCTTCCTAAATCTCCGGTTTTGTATAACCTCACCCCCTTCCCCTCTCCTTGGTAAGGAGAGGGGTATCCGTCAGGAGGGGGTGAGGTATCTTCTACAAGGGGATTGGGAATAAACCTTTGTGCTGTTAATTCGGGTTGATTTAAATATCCTTGTGCTAATCCAATTCCACCTATATAAAGTTGTCCTGTTACCCAAATCGGACAGGGTTCCATTGCTTCGTTTAATACATAAAATTGTTGATTTGTTAATGGATAACCGTAAGGAATACTTTTCCAATCAGGATTAATTTCTTTGATGGGATAAGCAATCGACCAAATTGAAACTTCGGTTGCTCCACCTAAGCTAATAATTTCTGTATTTGTTCCTTTACTGGTAAAACTATTCCAAATTCTTTCGGGGAGATTCAAAGGTATCCAGTCACCGCTCATCAATACTAAACGTAAGGAATCAATTTTTTGTTCGGTAGATTCTAAATGTTCTACTAACAACTGCATTAAAGCGGGAACGGAATTCCAAATTGTAACCTGATGTTGATGTATTAAATTTGCCCAATGTGCGGGTTCTTTTGCTAAATCCGCATCGGGAATAACTATAGTTGCTCCTGCGGCTAAAGTTCCGAAAATATCATATACAGATAAGTCGAAACTCAAGGAAGATAAGGCTAAAACGGAATCTTTTTCGGTGATTCCAAAGCGTTGGTTAATATCCAAAATTGTATTTAGCGCACCTTGATGATTAATCATTACTCCCTTCGGTAATCCCGTAGAACCGGAGGTGTAGATTATGTAGGCGAGAGATGTGGGAGCGGAGGGAGCAGGGGGAGCAGGGGGAGCGGAGGGAGAAGTTTTAATTACAATTCTGGTGATGTTATTTTCCCATTCCAAGGAATCATCTAACCAGGGTTGGGTGACAACGTAGTTTATTTGTGCTTGTTGGAGTATTTGAAAACGTCTTTCTTTTGGTAATTCTGGATCTATGGGAACGTATGCTGCACCTGCTGTTAAAATACCTAAGACTGCTACTATTTGTTCCCAACCTTTGGACATTACAACTGCGACTAGTTGGTTTTGTTGTACTCCTAATTTTTGTAATTGTGTCGCTAGTATTTGAGTGCGATCGCTCAATTCTTGATAACTAAGACTAATATTTGAGGTGACTATTGCTTGTTTCTCTGGATTGAGGGCAACTCTATCGAAAAATAATCTGTGTAAAAGCGGTTGTGTATCTGTATTGATTAAATTATTTACTAAATCAGCTTGTGTAGCGTTTACTTGTGTAAGTGTTTCAAGTTGTGCTGATGGTAATAGTTGTCTGGTAGTATTTTGCCATTCTGGTTCATTCTCTAAACGTTCTAGAAAACTACTGTAGGAATGGAACATATCATCAAGCATTCCCGAGGGAAATAATTCGTCGATGGTATCCCAGTTGTAAACTAAAGATCCGTTAATTTCGGAAACTTGATGGTCGAGGTAAACTTGGGATGTTTGACTCAAGCTATAAACAACTTCTCCTTCCCAAGTTCTATTTATAGATGATTTTTCGGAATGATTTTGCGTCAGGGTGCTGGTAAATACAACGGGCATTAATGCGCCGGTCATTCGTCCTTTAGTGCGAGCTAATTGCCGTAATACTTCAACTCCGCTGACGTAACGGTTATCTAAATCCTGCCATAATTGAGCTTGAATTCTTTTGGCTCTAGTCGCAAATGTATCTTTACCGCTGTTATTTATTTCTAATAATGTTGATGAAGTAAAATCCCCAACTAATTGATTTACTTGGGGATGTAATGGTAGGCGATTGAAAAGGGTTAAATTTAAGGTAAATTGCGGATTATTGCTCCAAAATGTCAAAATTTCTGCAAAAGCAGCCAGCAATAATCCTGAAGGAGTAATATTATTTTGAGTTGCGCGCTGTTTTAATTTTTTCCACAACTCTGGCTTTAATGTATGGCTACGACGAATAAAGCGAGGTTTTTCTATAGCGCTAGGGTTTTTTTGTAATGGTAGTTGGGGAGAAGCTGGTAAGGTAGCAAGTCGCGAAAGCCAATAATTTAGAGATTGTTGATATTTATCTGAATTACGAAATTCTTTTTCAGCTAAGACATAATCCCGGAAGGAAATTTCTAAAGGTGGGAATTGATTTACTGTTTGAATATTTGATTGTTGAATCAACATTACTAACTCTAGCGCTAGGATTTGTAAACTCCAAGCATCACCCATCAAGACATCAAAGCTAATCAAAAATCGGATTCGATTATCTTCATCTGACAACAACACTGCTTGGATATCAAACAAAGGATATTCATCCGTTGACAACACCTGATGAGAAAGTTTATCCCGTAAGTTTGTTAATTCGTGATCAATTTCTTCCCCAGATGAAGCACGTAAATCCAAGGTTTTAATTTCATATGGTGGTACTTCCGGTAAAATTCGCTGTCTACCGTCAGATTCTACAATCACCCGCAACATATCGTGACGGTTAATCAACTGTTGTAAAGCTTGCTCAACTTGCTCAACACTTAACCCTACCGTTTCAATTTCTCGATAACCGTGAGTCGCGACATTTCCTAACTCAAAAGCTTGGTTGCGTCCAATCCAATATGCTTGTTGAATATCAGTTAGGGGAAAAGGTTCGTTACGTTGATTTAAATCTGGTACTAGTTTGGGTAAGCTCGCAGATTGTGGTGCTACTTGATTATTTTTGAGATTTTCTACTTGCTCAACCAATCCCGCAACAGTTGGATTTAGGAACAAACCACGTAAAGGAATATCAACTTGTAAACTTTCGTTAATCTCCGCGATGATTTTGATTCCTAATAGAGAATGTCCCCCCAACTCAAAGAAATTGTCCTGTAAACCAACTCTTTCTACATTTAATTCATCTTGCCAGATTTTTGCGATCGCCTTTTCAATTTCCGTCTGTGGTTCAACAAAAGTCGTCTCTAATTGTGGATTTAAAGCTTCAGGTAGGGGTAAGGAACGTCGATTTATCTTACCATTGGGCAAACGTGGTAATTCATCCAACTCCACGAATACAGAAGGAATCATGTAAGCGGGAAGTTTCTCTGACAAAAAATTACGTATTCGTAAAATTGATATTTGATTATCTTTATCCTCAATATCTTTATTCCCAATATCCTTAAATACAACATAAGCAATCAGTAGCTTATTTTCTTCCTCTTCCCTGACAGTTACCACAGATTCTTGCACTTGGGGATGTTGACTTAAAGCTGCTTCCACCTCACCAATTTCAATTCGATATCCCCGTATTTTTACCTGACTATCTAATCTACCAACGTATTCAATATTTCCTGATGGTAAATAACGTACTAAATCACCAGTTTTGTATAGTTTTGAATTATGTAGAGACGCGAACCCTTGCGTCTCTACAAAGGGATTGGGAATAAATTTTTCTGCTGTCAAATCGGGTTTATTAAAATAACCTCGGGCTAAACCAGCACCAGCAAGATATAATTCACCAATCACACCTATGGGAACTGGTTGTAAATAACTATCGAGAATGTAAGTTTGAGTATTTGCGATCGCATT
>DESS01000321.1 GCA_002361335.1 Richelia sp. UBA3308 | reverse complement strand
TACTTACTATATAACCAAGACTTAAGAATGACCATTTTTACCAACATAACCATGAAGACTCATTACTCATTACTCATTACTCGTTACTCGTTACTCGTTACTTGTTACTCATTCACCCCCACAGCTTGGGCGCTTATTAACCGGACATGATATGACTCCTAACTTTTAAGGGAACCCTTGACTATTTTTCCCAAAACCTAATATTGATTCCAGAACGACGACGATATCGACGGGCGGGTTTTCTAGATCGCGGCGAGTTAATTCTCTGTGGGGGGGAAGTTTCGTCGTCTTGGGCTTCTATATCTCGTTGACTACTACTTGCTACTTGGTTTACAGTTGGTTCCTTGCTTCCCCACCAAGCAAAAATAAAGCCTGCACCCACACCAGCTAAGCCACCGAGCAAAATACTTAAAGAGGGTTCATAACCTAAAAGTAAAAAGCTGAGTAAGAAAAATAACCAGTATTTCAGTCCAGCATCGACACCATCGGATGATGCTACAGTTTCAGGGGTAGGGCCACCTTTTGCTGTTGTTGTAAACAAGCCTAATATTACCCCTCCGAATATTCCTAGGAAGACACTTAGTTCCGGATTTCCAGAAGACAGGAAAAATATAAATGCTAAAAACGACCCAAATATCAGTTGAGAGATAAAGCCTTGGGTGAGAGGTAAAAAATTACTAGAACTTTTTTTTGCCATAATTCGGCTATTGGCTAATTACTTGTTTTAATTGTGCCTCTTGAGGCTGAGTTGTGTCTAAAATTTTAAGATATGATTTCTCTTTTTCGGTAAATGGTTCGGCTGCTTTGATTTGTGATGGTAGCAAATCGACGGTTGAATCTGCTACGTCACCAGTACGATTAATAAGGCGTTGGCGTAATACTTCTTCTGGTGCGGTACAATTAAGGATTTGCAGGGGAATTTTATTTTGACCTGCTTTATTAATTACTTCACCTCGTAATTGTTGTTTGTCGTATTTTGCATCTAAAATTACGCAAAAACCAAGACGAGACAGCATAATTCCTAATTGCATCAGCCGATGATAAGTTTTTTGACTCATTTCGGCGGTATACAAATCATCCCCACCGCGTTGTAACAAAGGAATTCCGGCCAAATGTTTCCGTACAGCATCCGAACGTAGGTGAACTGCTCCTAATTGTCGAGCTAAGTACCGTGCGGTTGTACTTTTACCAGAACCAGATAAACCAGACATTAAAATCAACTGTCCTTGACTGGGTTTAGTATATTCCCAGGCTTGTTTATAGTAATTACTAGCAGTTGAAATGGCTTGTTGTTTGGCTGCTTCTGATACGTCGTTGTCATCAAGTAAAAACGAATTCACCTTTGCTCTTACATAAGCTTGACGGCTCAAGTATAAAGGTAATACCTGTAAACCTTCATAATCTCCGGTAAGTTCAATATAAGTATTTAAAAAGATATTAGCAAAATCTTTGCGATTTCGTGCTTCTAAATCCATCATCGCGAAGGCTACATCATACATGACATCGACAAAACGAAATGCTTCATTAAATTCGATGCAGTCAAATAGCATGACTTTATTTTGCCACAAGCAGATATTTCTTAAATGTAAGTCACCGTGACATTCCCGAATAAAGTTGTTGGCAATGCGACTTTTAAATAAGGAAGTGCGATCGCGAAAAAATTTATCTGTATAATCCTTTGTTTGATTAAACTGCTCCTGTGTCTGAGCTACACCAATATATTTTTTAGTTCGTAGGTAATTCTGCTCAAATCCAGCTTTGATTTGGGATACTTCTCCAAAAGAGCTAATATAATCGCTAGTTGGGGCTTTGGCATGATATTGAGCTACTATTCGTGCCAATTCTACTATTTGTTGTTCTTGAAGTTCTCCGAACTCGAACATTGAACTAAATAGCGTCTCTTGAGGAAACTGACGCATTTTCAAAGCATATTCTACCGCTTCACCCCTTCCCCCTAACTGATAGCGTTCAGCTTCACCAATCCCAACCTGAACCCCATCGTAGGTAATTGGCACAACTTCTAAATAAATTTCTGCTGCTGTTCTTCTATTTAACCGTAATTCCTCTTCACAAAAATACTTTCGCTTTTGTAGTGTCGAATAATTCAAAAAACCGAAATTCACTGGTTTTTTCAGTTTATAGACATAATCTCCCGTCAGCACTACATAAGAACAATGGGTTTGAATCAATTGTATGGGTTCGGTGACTGAGTGAGGATAAAATGATGGTTTCATCATCTGCTCAATAATTTCCCGAATGGAAACCATATTCAAATCCCTCCAACTTACGTCTAAGTGTAATTTGATTTTAAATACAAAAAACCAGTTGTTCACCTCTAAGTATAGAATCTCAAATGCTAGGGGCAGGCTTTTTGCTAAAGATAGCCGACACTAGCCTGCCCCTGCCTCCATGGATTGTAACCCCTGGTATTTTGATTTAAGAAATTACCGCTAAATTATTTCAAGACTCTTCGCCTTGAGTTTCTCTAGTTGCACTGGCTCGTGTTGCTAAAACGCTAACAACAACTTCTTCCGATTCTGCTGTTAATGTTACCCCTTCAGGTAATACAATTTCATTAACGTGCAAGCTGTCTCCAACTTTCAAGTTAGTCACATCAACATCAATTGCATCGGGAATATTCTCGGGCATACAGTTGAACTGCATTTGAGTAATTACGGTATCTAATATACCACCTTCTTGTTTTACACCAATTGCATCGCCAACAAAGTTGAAAGGTA
Organism: Richelia sp. UBA3308; assembly: GCA_002361335.1. GTDB lineage: Bacteria > Cyanobacteriota > Cyanobacteriia > Cyanobacteriales > Nostocaceae > Rivularia. The sequence continues at coordinate 8,790 of DESS01000321.1, read as the reverse complement.
CTTCTACTGTCGTTTTACCATGACCTGCCACAGCAAAAAAACTCAGATGTAATGGTTTAGCTGTGGATGGATGAGTTTGAACTTCTCGCAGTAAAGTTTTACCCTGCCAAGGCATATCATCAATTTTTAAATCGATCAAGGTGTTGTTAACCGAAGCTTTTTTTAGTAAGGTTTGCACAGTTTTGGCATTAATTACCAAAGAAACCGATTCCGTACCTTTATGACCGTATAAATTGGCAGGAATTTCTCCAGAACGACGCAAAGCTTTGGTTTTGCTTCCTTCTGGTCGCTTTTGACATTCCACCGTCATTTCCATAGTTTTGTTCTTATTTAATGATTATGGCTCAGTTTACAATTACTAGAGACAAGCGATCGCAACTGCCTCTAAAATATACGCACAAATAAAACATTGTACCCTATGCACTCTTTAAAGAAATAGGAGTACCGTCAGGTTTTAACAATGCTCGCTTTGGTCCATGAATTGGATCTTCAACTATGATTGTTTGGTCGCGACTTGCACCCAAGGAAACAATTGCGATGGGGACTTCAATTAATTCTGCCAAAAATTTCAGATAATTTAACGCTTGTGGTGGTAAATCCTCTAAACTGCGACAATCGCTTGTCGATCGCCCCCATCCTGGTAAAGTTTTGTAAATCGGACGACAACGAGCAAACTTCCTGGCGTTGGTGGGAAAATGTTCCGTGCTTACGCCATCAATTTCATAAGCGACACAAACTTTGATTTCTTCAAGTCCGTCAAGAACATCGAGTTTGGTAATTGCCAAACAGTCCATACCGTTAATCCGCACCGCATAACGACCGATAACTGCATCGAACCAACCGCAGCGGCGTTTGCGTCCGGTAGTTGTGCCAAATTCTGCTCCAATCGAACATAGTTGTTCTCCAATGTCTCCGGAGAGTTCCGTAGGAAATGGTCCTTCTCCAACTCGAGTAGTATAGGCTTTAGCAACTCCAATCACTCGGTCGATGGCAGTTGGTCCTAATCCAGTGCCCACACAAGCACCACCGGCTACAGGATTCGAGGAAGTAACAAAAGGATAAGTTCCGTGGTCTAAATCTAAAAGAGTACCCTGGGCTCCCTCAAATAGAATATTACGACGTTCCCTAATTGCCTCGTAAATACAAATTGAAGTATCTACAACATAAGGCCGCAAGCGTTCTGCATACCCTAAATACTCTTCAATGACAACAGAGGCATCTATGGGTGATAAATTATAAAGTTTTTCCAGAATGACGTTTTTATAATTAATCGTCCATTCGAGCTGTTCGTGCAATCCTTGGGGATCCATCAAATCCAACATCCGAATACCCGTGCGTTCGGATTTGTCTGCATAAGTTGGACCGATACCCCTACCTGTAGTACCGATTTTGTGACTACCTCGTCGCTCCTCCGATGCTTTATCAATTAATCGGTGATACGGCATCGTAACGTGGGCAGCTTCAGATATTAACAGATTTTTACTAGAAATATTTAAACTTTCTATCTGGTCTAGTTCCGCAATCAAAACCTGCGGGTCAATAACAGTTCCAGAGCCAATAATACACTTGGTATCTGGGTACAAAATACCACTTGGAATCAGGTGCAGCTTAAAAGTTTGATCTTTAACTACAATTGTGTGCCCTGCATTTACCCCCCCTTGGTAACGCATGACAACATCCGCGGAACGGCTGAGTAAATCTGTTATTTTTCCTTTTCCTTCATCGCCCCATTGGGCACCTATAACAATGACGTTAGCCAAGAGTTTTTGATTAAGAATACGGTTTCCACAAATGATTATTATCTACAGTTTAAGTAACGAATGTCAAGACTAACAAGTAATATTATTCAAGAAAAGACAAGCTTTGTGATTAATTCGTGATATACGTTACCTTTGGCTTGATGGTGATTGATTTATAGACTACAATTTTCATTCATTTCTGTAAAAAAAAACACATTTTAAAAATACCATTAATCGGTATTTTTTTTCTTTTAATTAAGGGATATATTTAAATATTGAATTAATGAAAAATGTATAAAATATGTATATAACGAGGGTAGATTTATAGATAATCAATCCATAATAATTAATTAAATTACCTTCCTTAGCTTTAAGGATAAACAACTGTTGTGACTAATTTTACTTTTTTCAAGCAATGTAGTACTTATCACTATACAAAAAATTATAAAAGTAATAAATTATTTTTTTTGTACCAACCGTTGCGAATGATTACTTTAATATCGAGTTTTAGTAAATTGAGATAAATCCGTAATTATATCGGTAATCAAAGCTTGTTTAATAAAACCTCTAATCTACATCTATATTGGGAAAAACTACTACAAGCTAATGATTATAATTTTAGAGATTAATTAGAGATTTTTTATCAATCAAGTATAACCGTCATTTACTAAGATTGTTGCTATCGATTTTTATTTTATATACAATATTTTTTTTAGTTAAAAATACTTTTATTCCTTTACATATGATGAAGTCATTTATTGTCAAAAGACTGAGAATATTATTTATAATCACACTTTCTGTAGTATTTGCAAATGCAGTTATTTTATACAATAATAATATTGAATTAAATAATAAACAAAAACATATAAATAATTCACATCAAATTATTATTCAGCTTGAAAGAACATATTCGATATTTAAAGATGCTCAAATAGCCCGTGAACGATATTTAATTTCAAATAATCAAGATTATCTAAAATCATTTTATACCGCAAAGAAAGAAATTGATATCAACCTGGAATTATTAAAAAAATTAACTGAAAATGACTATAAAAAATACCATAGAATTTTATTAGTGGATAAAAAAATTATCGATATACTTAATATATTTGGACAAGAATTATACCTAAATCACAATACACAATTTAATTTTTCTGAAGATTTAGCCATAAAAAATGATATAAAAAAGCTAATTTTTTCCATAAAATCAACAGAAAACAACTTGTTGTTAAATAGAATCGAAAATACAAAAATCAGCTTTAAAAAAGCAACCGTAGCTTTTTTTGTTGGTGATTTTATTAATTTCGCATTGCTTGGGCAACTGTATTATCTACTTAAAAGTTACATATTTAAATTTAAAAATACAAAAATTGCTTTGCGACAAAGCGAAAACCGACTGCAAGCCATAATAGATGCAGAACCAGAATCTATTCAGTTAATAAACACAGACGGTACTCTTTTAGAAATAAATACCTCTGGGTTAGCAATGATGGAGGTAGAAAGTTCAGATGTAATAATTGGTCAGTCTATATACTCAACAGTTACCCAGGAATATCAAAAAGCTTATAAATTAATGCATGAAAGCGTTTGTCGGGGTAGCAAAGAAACTCTAGAATTTGAGATGATTGGATTTAAAGGTACCCGTCGCTGGATGGAAACCCATGCCGTACCGGTACCAAGTGAAACCGACGGTAGTTTTTTACATTTAGCAATAACTCGCGATATCACACAACGTAAACTTTCAGAACAAAAACTCTACGAACAAGCAGCAATATTGGATTTAGCTACAAACGCAATTTTAGTAAAAGATATTCATAATCGAATTTTATATTGGAATAAAGGTGCTGAAAATATCTACGGTTGGCAAGCATCGGAAGTTCATAACAAAAAATCATGGCGATTGCTGCATAAAGAACATTCTTCACAACAAGACGATGCATTATTAAACGTTATTAAAACTGGAAAATGGCAAGGAGAGTTACATCAAGTAACCAAAGACGGTAAAGATATTATTGTTGAAAGTAACTGGACATTATTACGAGACGATAAAGGAAAACCAAAATCAATTTTGGTAGAAAATACAGAAATTACTCAAAAGAAACAACTAGAAACTCAACTGTTAAGAACACAGCGTTTGGAAAGTATTGGAACCTTAGCAGGGGGTATCGCCCACGATCTTAATAATCTGTTAGCACCGATTTTAATGTCGGTACAATTGTTACAGAGAAAATTGCATGATTCCCAACATTTGCGATTGCTCAAAACTTTAGAAGATAATGCTCAACGCGGTGCGAATTTAATTAAGCAGTTGTTATCCTTTGCTAGGGGTATTGAAGGTAAAAGCACCCTGATTCAAATCAAATATTTAATTGTTGAAATTGAGCAAATTGTTAGAGAAACATTCCCTAAATCAATTCAATTAACTGTAAATATATCACCAGATAATGGTTATGTTCGTGGCGATATGACTCAACTGCATCAAGTACTGATGAACTTGGTAGTCAACGCCCGCGATGCCATGCCTGGTGGAGGTAAATTAGAAATTTCTGTGGAAAATGTCGCGATCGATCAATACGATCGGATGAATATCGATGCCAAGCTCGGTGCTTATATTCTAGTCACCGTGGCTGATACGGGTATAGGTATGCACCCGGAAGTCCAAGAACGGATTTTTGAACCATTTTTTACTACAAAAGAGTTAGGTAAAGGTACGGGATTAGGTCTTTCTACAGCTTTGGGTATTGTTAAGAATCACGGTGGTTTTATTAATGTTTATAGCCAGTTAAATCAAGGTACTGCGATTAAAATTTATTTACCTATGCAGGTTACAGAGGAAATAAGTATTCCCTGTTCCGATCAAGTAGAAAATCTTAATGGTAACGGCGAATTAATTTTACTAGTGGATGATGAACCAGCTATCCGCAACATTACTAAATCATCTTTAGAAGCATATAATTACCGGGTACTGACAGCATCTAATGGAATTGAAGCTATAGAAATTTATGCCAAACATCAACAAGAAATCAATCTAGTATTGCTAGATATGATAATGCCCGAAATGGATGGGGAAACTACTATGCGGATGTTACATAAAATCAACTCTCAAGTAAAAATTATTGCAATTAGCGGCTTGGTGTTAAATCCTGCTACGCCTTCTAAATCCGGTTATGGCGTAAAAGCTGTTGTGTCAAAACCCTGTACTGGCCAAGAGTTGTTGCAGGCGATCAATAAAGTTAGTTCTTAATTTAGATAGACTTTATAAAAAAATTTGGTGTATATATTTTTTTGCCCTTTGTTTTTGTTAATATTAATAAAATTTTTCTAATAAAATATCATTATGGCTTTATACGCTGAATTGCATAGACACCTGGGCGGTTCGGTTGTACCGCGTATTTTATGGGGATATTTCGAGCGTCATTCCGATGAGCTAGTCAAACGGTTTCCTAATTATCAAGAATTTGAAGAGTTTTATACCAAGCCGCGCAATACCTTAGAAGAGTATCTAGAGTTGCACACTTTAGTAGAAAGCGTGCAAACTGTAGAAACTTTGCCTTACTTTATTTATCGTTTGGTACGCGGTGCGTACATTTTTGAGAATTTAGCCTATTTGGAACTGCGTTATACTCCCTACCTGCGAACTCCAGAACATTTAAGTCAATCCCAGAGGATTGACAAAATGGTAGAGATTGTCGATGTTGTGGGTAAAGCCAGCAAAGTATCCGAATATCCCATTGTCACCAGTCAGATTTTGTGCATGCACTCGCGCCTTCCCTATGAAGTCAACAAAGCGATTGTAGATTTAGCTGCTCAAAACAGACAATATGTCTGTGCTGTTGACGTAGCAGGGGGAGATAGCGCTTATGGCGATCGCATCTCCGAATGGATACAACTTTACGAATATGCTTTATCTGTTGGTTTAAATACTACCGGACATGTTTATGAAACTAAAAATGGCTGTCATCCGGAATTATTACCTTATTTAATGCGGATTGGGCATGGTATCCAAATTCCGCTGCAACATCCAGATTTACTTCAAGATGTTGCTAGACGCGGGCAATGTTTGGAAGTGTGTCCGACAACTTACATTAAAACAGGTACCTTGGAAGATATTCGAGAGTTAAAGTTGGTTTTTGAGCGTTGTTTTGATGCGGGAGTGGATATTGCGATTTGTACTGACAACGCCGGATTACATAACGTGCGCTTACCTTTTGAATACGAAAATCTTTTGACCTACGACATTATAGATTTTGAAATGTTACAAGCTTGTCAGGATGCTGCTTTCCGTCATGCTTTTGCTTGGCCTTATGGAGAACGTCCGGCATTATTATTAAATGGCTTGCTTCATCCCAAAGCCCAAAAAGCTGTAATTGTTAGTCAATAGGTGAAAATTGTTGTAGCAAGTGAATTTTTAGTGCTGCTTAATCTAGACATTAATTTAAATGTCTCAGATGCCATGTATCGCCTCTGGGACATTTAAATAAGCAACAAGAGATCAACAAATTAAATCTTGTTTGATTTTTCTGTTGCTTTGTAGTTATTTATGTACTTTTTGGCTGCAACAATAGACATAATCAGGAAAATACATTCAGCTTTATAATTACAAGGCTTTAAAATTAATTATCCGAGAGATAAAATGTTGATTTTTAATTATTTGAGTAAATTCTCAATGTTTTGAAACTAAAATCGCAATTAGTTTTTCCTCATAGATATTACACAACAAATATCTGACTAACAAGTTATTTAAATCACATATGGCAGATTTTTTAGTAAATTACTTTGCTCCCCTACCCGCAGATTCAAGATTGTTCTTACAGCACAATGCTTGTAAGTAAGTCGGCACAAATAAACCGAACCATGTAACGGAATGTAAACAAACCTCAATCCCTTGCGATTGCTTCGTTTCACGTAGTGACCCTCGCAATGACATACCTTGATTTTTTAATGCCGACTTACTTACATGAGGTACAACCATTAATTATTAAGCTCTTGTGGTACGGGCATCCTGCCCGTTTATAATGTACCGAACGCCGATGAAATATGCTGTAATTAAAGACGATTTGAAAACCCAATTTCTGAATTTTTCCAGTTTGAGCCAATTTTTCTGATTTGACTTACTCTTGAATAAACCACTAAGAAAAGACAAAATTAATCCGTTAAAACAAAATAATTACTTATGAATACAATTATCAATAAATAATTTAAATAAAAATATTACAAAATCTTAAAAAAAGTGAAATTGTATTAACAATATGGATAAAACATAGTTCTGCGGTAGAGTAAATTGTATCCTAGCCTACACTGTACGTTATGGCATCTACTATTCAAGCTCTACCTTCAGAAGTCGTACATCTGATTACAGCCTCAGAGGTAATTGATTCTTTTGCTTCAGTGGTGCGGGAATTGATAGAAAATTCCTTAGATGCTGGTGCTACAAGGATTATAGTTTCTCTGTGTCCCCAACAGTGGCGGGTTCGTGTAGCAGATAACGGTTGTGGAATGAGTTTAGAAGACTTGCAGAAAGCTGCAACCGCCCACAGTACTAGTAAAATAAGCTCTCCTACAGATTTATGGAAAATCAATAGTTTGGGTTTTCGTGGTGAAGCGTTGCACAGTTTGACAACTTTAGCCAATTTAGAAATTCTCAGCCGTGCAGAAACTCAACCCCAAGGAAAAAGAGGGTGCAACGGTTGGCGGATTGTATATGGTAATGGAGGAGAAGCTTTAATAATGGAAGCAGCGGCGATCGCACCGGGTACGGTAACCGTAATTTCTGATTTATTTGGTAATTGTAATGGTCGTCGTCAAGGTTTACCTTCAATAGCACAGCAAATGAAAGCGGTGCAAGCTGTAATTCAACAAACTGCTTTGTGTCATCCTGGGGTTACCTGGCAAGTTTGGCAAAACGAACGGGAATGGTTTGCAATTTATCCCAGCAGCAAAATGGGGGAAACTTTATCTCAGTTTCTGCATCGAGTTCATTCATCAGATTTGCAAGAATTAAATAATCCTCCCAATTCTTCACTTTCGGGGGTGATTGGATTACCCGATCGATGTCATCGTCATCGTCCAGATTGGGTGAAAATAGCAGTAAATGGAAGAATAGTCAAATCCCAAGAACTTGAGCAAACCATTCTGGGAGCATTTCATAAAACATTACCACGCGATCGCTTTCCAGTTTGTTTTGTACATTTGTCTATTCCCCCAAATCAAATTAACTGGAATCGCAATCCCGCCAAAACAGAAATTTATCTAAATCAACTAAATTATTGGCAAGAACAAATTGCTCAAGCGATTGACAAAGCATTGAGCATCGATTGTTCCACCATTAAGGAATCATTGCAGGTAACACGAGTAGGTAAATTAATCAAAGCCGCAGAAGCAAAAAGCGGTTACAACTTCAACCGTAGAAATCTGGAAGAAAATGACAATTTATCTAAATCTCAATTTAAATCTGAAAGCATAGTACAAAATTCTTCCATTTCCACTATTATTCCTTTAAAAGCAGTTGCTCAAATCAACAAAACTTACATAGTAGCCGAACATCCAGGGGGAATGTGGTTAATAGAACAACACATAGCCCACGAAAGAGTTTTGTATGAACAACTTTGTGAACATTGGCAACTGGTAAAGTGCGAACCGCCAATTATTCTTTATAAATTATCTCCAACACAAATAGAACAACTGCAACGGATTAACTTAGAAATAGAACCTTTTGGCGAACAACTTTGGGCAATTCGTACAGTACCTGCCCTCTTACAACAACGGCAAGACTGCGCCGAAGCAATATTAGAATTGAGTAAAGGAGGCGACTTAACAACCGCTCAAGTAGCTGTTGCTTGTCGTAGCGCCATTCGTAACGGTACAACCTTGAGCCTGCCACAAATGCAGCAACTATTAGATGAATGGCAACGTACTCGTAACCCCCGTACCTGTCCCCACGGACGACCAATTTATTTATCCTTAGAAGAATCAGCCTTAGCTCGTTTTTTCCGTCGTCATTGGGTTATTGGTAAATCACATGGAATATAAGATTGGGCATGGGGCATGGGGC
>DESS01000235.1 GCA_002361335.1 Richelia sp. UBA3308 | reverse complement strand
ATCAATGCCCCATGCCCAATGCCCAATGCCCAATTCTTAATTCTTAATTCTTAATTCTTAATTCTTAATTCTTAATTCTTAATTCCCCATGCCCCATGCCCCATGCCCAATTCCCTAATTTAATAAAAACTCCTTAATAAACATGAGTGTGGCATAAAATTGAAAGTCAATATTCTTCTTTTTACGAAACCCATGTCCTTCATCTTTTGCCATTAAATACCATACAGGTACATTATTCTTTCTCACCGTTTTAACAATCTGTTCGGCTTCAATTAACGGTACTCTGGGGTCATTTTTACCGTGAATCACAAATAAAGGTACTTTGATATTTTCTGCATTATTAACAGGAGAAATTTTTTGTAAAAACTCCCGCATTTTCGGGTTTCTTTCATCTCCATATTCTACCCGTCGTAAATCTCGCCGATAACCCTTAGTATTTTCTAAGAAGGTGACAAAATTAGAAATACCGACAATATCAATAGCAGCTTTAATTTTATCGCTGTATTTCGTCGCCACCGCTAAAGACATATAACCACCATAACTTCCCCCCGTAACTAAAATCCTTTCTGGATCTAATTCCGGTTGCGTCGCGATCCAATTTAATAATGCCCCAATATCCTTTACAGAATCTTCTCGACGCAACCCATTATCTAACTTAGTAAAAGTTTTACCGTACCCTGTAGAACCCCGCACATTAGGAAATAAAATTGCAACACCTAATTCATTAAGATAATAATTATAACGTCCTAAAAAAGAAGGACGAAATTGGGATTCTGGGCCGCCATGAATGTTAATTATTACCGGACGTTTTCCTGTAAACTTAGTAGCAGGACGATATAAAAAGCCAGAAATGGTTCTACCATCAAAACTCTTCCATCTTACCAATTCTGCATCGGAAAAATTACTAGAATTTAAACCGCCAGTTTCGCTTAAAGTCCAACGTTCAACTTTATTATTGTTAATATTCAAAGAATAGGCATCGGCAGTATATTTCGCTGAAATTAACGTAAAGCCTAATTCCCGATTATTATTGTGCCATCTTACACCGTATATTTGACCCACGGGAAGTTTCGGTAAAGGCTTAAAACGACGGGTATTGGTATTTAACAAATGTAATACCCCAATTCCATCTTCATTGGTGACAAAAGCAAGATAATTACCATCATTAGAAAGGTCAAAATTGGTAACATCCCAAGGAAACTGTTTGCTCAGATAGGTATGTTCTAAACTATCTAAACTTACATATGCTAATCGAGAAAACTCAGAATCGCGATCGCAAATGACATATAAACCTTTTCCATCTTTACTAAATAAGCCCCCATCATAAGAAATTTTTTCTTCACCTTCTTGAGGTAATAACCGCTTTTTCTCACCTGTAGAAGTATCTATCAACCACAAATAACTTTCATTCACAGAAACATATTGTAACGCCAAAAATTTACTATCATCCGGCGAGAAATCCAAACCGTACCAACCACCACCTTCATTTTGAGTTAATAACTTATTACTTGCGGGATTTTGCGGCTCAATAATGTAAAAATCAGCATCATTACCCGTGCGACGAGTCGAAGTGTAAATCATGCGCGAGCCATTATTAGACCATACACCACGACTGTTTTTTGATTCACCATCAGTTAATAAAGTAGTTTCCCCAGTATTCAAATCATAGCGATAATTTTGGTTAAATTCATTACCACCAATATCTTTACTGAAGACAAAATAATCACCATTAGTTGGTTGAAAACTCGCACCACGAATCGGTTCTGGAAAGAAGGTTAATTGTTGACGAGTCCCCAGGGGAAATTTAACTAAATGTACTTGGCGGGTATCTCCAAAGCGAGTATAAATCAACATTTCGCGCTGTTTCGGGTGCCAACTAGAGATACTAGCAGAACGGAATTGAGTATAACGTTCTACTTTCTGAACTAAATCCGAAGGAATTGGTGGAATTCCCTCTAGAACAAGATTATTTCCTGGAATAATCGGAGTAACAGCAGCAACCATTGGCATAGGTAGTAAGATTACTGCAAGCAGAGTAGCAAAAAATAAGGATAAATATCTCATCTATCAATTTTCACCGAAAGGGTGCGGATCATCAATTAACAATTATCAAGATAGGGAATAGAAAAACAACCAATCACCAATACTATTTCAACTTAAAGATGTATGTCATTAGCTCAGCGGGGCGTGAGCTTTGTTTGCGGTAGCCCCAGACTTATAGTCTGAGGGCGATTAAAATACCAACTAACTACTAACAACCAAAAATTGATAAAATGCTGAGGGTTATGGGTTTTAGAATTTTACTTCTAAGAAAATATGTCAAGGCAATACAATAAGATTATTATTTTTGATTGCGACAGTACTTTAACTAGTATTGAAGGGGTTGATGAGTTAGCACGTGTTGCTGGTGAAGAAGCAACTCAAGAAATTGAAAAAATGACTGCTCAAGCCATGGAAGGTAAAATTACTTTAGAAAGTATTTTTGCAAAGCGTTTAGAAATTATTCAGCCTACTATTGATTCTGTCTCCGAAGTTGGTAAATTATATATTGACACGGTGGAGCCTTCCGCAAAGCAAGTTATTTCAATTTTGAAAAATCAAAGTTGGACACCAATTATTTTAAGTGGTGGTTATCGTCAAGCAATTAAACCTTTAGCTGATTATCTAGATATAGAATTTATTGAAGCTGTTGACCTTTATTTTAATGAAGATGGCAGCTATAACGATTTTGATCGTAATTATCCCTCAACTCGTTCCGGTGGTAAACCCGAAGTTATCAAAAGTTTACACAATAAATATTCTCCTACAAAAATTGTTGCCGTCGGTGATGGTGTCAGCGATTTAGAAAGCAAACCCGTTCTTGATATGTTTATTGGATTTGGTAGATATACTGTGAGAGAAAAGGTTAAGCAAGAAGCAGATTATTTTATTACTGATTTACAGGAAATTCTTTCTTTGATTGAAAATTTGTAATTGAACTAATATTCTTTTTTCAGTTATTTATCAGGATATTTTACATTCAACAAATTTAGGTATTCTAGGGGAGGTAAATAATATTGTGTTATACCTAACCTTGTAACGCAAAAAATATGATTTAAAAAAACTCTGTTACCTTTTGCGTTACTTTGCGTTTATTAATTACAAAACCCTATATTTTAATTTGCATTAATAATTTGGTAACGTTAATTATCAATTATCCAATACCCCACGCCCAATGCCCAATGCCCAATGCCCAATGCCCCATGCCCAATTCTAAATTCTAAATTCTAAATTCTAAAGTCTAAATTCTATCTTCCCAAATCTTTTTCTAAATCATGAATAACGGTTTCCAAATACCATTCTTCTGACATATCGGGATAATAATATTTTGCTTGTTCAATCAATCTTTGAGCAATCTCCCATTGCCCACCAACTAATCTTAATAAACGATAACGTAACCTTTCATAATTATTTGTTTGATTAACTTCTACTGAAGCAGCGTTGATTTTTTTCAAACTTTCTAAAACTTGTTGATAATTATCCCAATCTTGATTTTCGCAATAAATACTCGCGGCATTTTGAAAATCAGTAATTGCTTGAGGGATTTCTTCCATACGAACATTACATAAACCGCGATTATAGAAAGCTGTCGCACTCTTATAATTAATTTCTAAAGCTTTAGTATAATCTTCAATTGCACCCAAATAATGACCGATTGTTTGATAAGCATTACCTCTAGCAACATAAATTAAATCATCATCAGGTTGCAATTTTAACCCTTGATTAAAATCGGCGATCGCACCAGTATTATCTCCTAATTGTAAACGTGCTTTACCTCGGTTGCGATAAACTGCAGCATCTTGAAAATTTAACTCTAGCGCTATATTAAAATCTGAAATTGCTTGTTTATATTTTCCCTCCTTAGAATATATAACTCCGCGACAGCAGTAAGCTTTGCCATCCCTCGAATCTGCTTGTAACACCCAATCTATATCTTCCAAGGCTTCTCGGGTGTTTCCCCGCTCCGCCTTTTCTAACAAAGTCGTAAAATAATCTTGCTCAGATATTAACGGCGTAATTTGAATTACTGGCTTTTCTATAACAACCTTTTGCTTTGGTGGTTGTAACTGCTTTACCTTCTCCAAACACAGTTTTGCATTTTCAGCATCCTGCTGCTGTAAATATAACTCTACTGCCCTTTTAAAACTAGCGATCGCACTTTCAATATTTCCTAACTTACGCTGCACAACTCCCCGTAAATTATAAGCAGCAGGGAAATCACGATTAACTTCAATGGCTTTGTCAACATCCTTCAAAGCACCGGGTAAATTCTTCAAGGCTAACTTTGCTAAAGCACGGGAATAATAGGCTTCTACCTTATCAGGATTTAGTTTCAAAACTTGATCGTAATCAAAAACCGCTTGGGGAATAGCTCCCAAATCGTAGTATGCTAAAGCTCTTTGATAATAAGCCGATATCATCTGGGGATTAAGTTCTAGGGCTTTGGTAAATTCCTCAATTGCGCCAGTATAGTCTTTCTGCTTCGCTTTCAACAATCCCCGATCAAAAAATTCTTGTCCCATCATAGTGCCCCTTAACTCAGCTAATAATTGTTGTAACTTATCAAGATCTCAATCCAACCACAGATACTTATCCTAACTGACTAATTTCCAGTTGTCGGTGAAATTTCATCCTAAATTTTCTATATTATCTCTAATTTAGAATTAATAAATTTTATAATTATAGGCATAAAAAGTAAGATAAAGAGCATTTTTACAGTATTTTATAAAAAGTATTTAATATTTACCCAAGAAAAAATTGAGATTTGAGAGAATCCAAAATTTCCAATCTAAAATTGATATGACTGACTTGCTCTACCGCTACCCAACCTTATATCCAGGAATATTATTAAAACGCTATAAGCGGTTTTTTGCCGATGTAGAACTAGCTTCTGGAGAAATTGTCACCGCACACTGTCCTAATACCGGACCAATGAAAGGAGTTTATATTCCTGGTAATCCAGTACAATTATCAAAAACAGACAATCCCAAACGCAAATTAGCTTACACCTGGGAAATGATTCAATTACAGGATAACGAACCAACTTGGGTAGGTGTCAATACAGGTTTACCAAATAAAATTATTAAAATAGCCCTACAAAAATATATTTTTCCCCAATTAGGAAAATACGATGAAATTAAAAGTGAAGTTGTTTACGGGCAAGATAAAAAAAGTCGAGTAGATTTTTGTTTATTAAATCAACTTTCAGTTGTAGATAATAGTTTAAATCAATCTTTATTAAAAAACGATAACCGTCCAATATATTTAGAAGTAAAAAACACAACTTGGACAGATCAAAGATTAGCCTTGTTTCCCGACACCGAAACAACAAGGGGGCAAAAGCACCTACGGGAATTAATGGCGCTTTTACCCCAAAGTCGTGGAGTAATGCTTTACTTTATTAACCGCAGCGATTGCACTCACTTTGCACCCGGAGATAATGCCGACCCCCTATATGGTAAATTATTACGACAAGCTGTATCTATGGGCTTAGAAGTATTACCCTGTCGCTTTGAAACTACTCCCGAAGGAGTTCGTTATTTAGGATTAGCTCAATTAGAACTTTAATTCAACCAATATCAAATCTGTATGAGGCTGCGCTAAATCGCTCTGGGCCTAGAAGGCGTATCGCTACAATTACAAAACCCACCATTAGGTGGGTTTAATTAATTTTTATGAGTAAATCTTCAGTAAAAACCTTTTGTGACAGCTAGGATGCCGAATGTGGGTTTAAACAACAAAAATGTCAGTGTGACTCAAAACTGCATTATTATGAAAAGTCGCAAGTTCAACAGCTGCTAATACACCCGAACCATCCGCATCAAAAGAAAACCTTCCAGTATCCTGGTTGAATATAAAGCATATTTCACTATCTATTGTACCCAAATGTCAGGCTTTGTCCGGGAAATAGTGTACTAGGACATAACTCCTTTTCCACCTGTAAGATTAATACAGATTAAAATCCTCTTCAAACCTCTCTTCTCAATTTGTAGGTTGGGTTGAGGAACGAAACCCAACACCAACGTTGGGTTTCACTATGCCCTAAGTCCGGTACGGGCACACTTCGTGAACGTTCAACCCAACCTACGTTATGGATAATCTTCCACTGGGAAGGGAGTAATTTTGATTTTTCCACAAAGTTGTAGATAAAATAAAACGTTACAAAAAAACTCGGTAACTGTTACCGGGTTTAAATAAATAGGTCTATCAGATTTTCGTTAGCGGAAGGTGTTCCTACCAAAGGTTGTCGTGGAGGGATTTAGGATATTCAAGGTTATCGTAATGAAATATACTGATATTTCCTACCTTTATTTGTGATATCTAAATTCACTAATTCCTTTAATTTTGGGTGTCGCGCTAGTAACATAGGATACTATACTACGATTGGGTGTAATATGAATGCCTGCACCATAACGGGTGCTTAAATTTAGTGCATTGATTATTCCAGAAGTATTGAGACCGCGACCGTTAACATATTCAAAGCTGAAATCACGGTGTCCGGTAATCGGATCAACAATTTCTGTAAGACGATATAGAACAGATTTATTTTTTAAAGTTCCCATTGCTACCATATAAATATCACCTGTTTCAGCTTCAGGAATAAAATTAATTGTTTCCCATTCGTGCCATTCGGTTCCATCTGGAAGATCGTCCTCATGCCAGAAGTCTAAAAGATGCCACTTTGGTTTTTCATTTGTCCCATCTGTGGAATCAGAGATAAAGAACCATCCGCTTTCGTCATCCTTTGAACCTCGTCGCACAAAAAGCAAGTGCTTATCACCTTGAAGACGTACTGCTGCTACTGCTGCTGCTCTTGAAGTGATTTGTTTTCCTGAAACTGAATAATTTAATTCACCGCGACTATTATCAATAACTAATTGATTAACTAACCTGTCTTGTGTATTTTTTGACAAATCTGATGGATTTCGTAAATCCATAACCTGAATGAGAGCATTACATTTTTTACCTGAATCACAGTCAGCAGCGACAAAAAGCATCGATCCAAGAGCTTGTATCCCACCTGCATGGTTAACTTCAGGTATACGATGGTAGAAATAATCACTACTATTATCTGAAGTCCTTGAAGATGCCCATTTCCAAGCATCCCCATCGCTTTGAATTCCATCAAATCGGGCAACATATATAGCTGCATCACCAATGTCACGAGCATTACGAGAAAGAGCTAAAAGATTCTCATTCTCTTCTCCAGCAATACGTGCTACAGATTGAATATGGTCTCTTTTCTCCGTAAAAGGATTAAAATAGAAGTCATCAGGTTTCTCTTCATTAATTGAAAACTCTTTAGGAATAAAGGAGAAATCGTGTCTCTTGTTCTTTCTTATACCACCAGATCCACTGGCTCGCTTGAATGTTGCTTGTACATCATTCAATGCGGGTATGACACCATATTCTCCGTAAGTACCAGTTGTATCTGCCCGCAGAGTCTTTAGTCGTAAGTCTTCGGGAAGAACTTTTCCTGTTAATTTCAGGCTTGCGAAAGAAACAATTGCATCATCGTCATAATACATACGAAAGTTGCCAAACTCCCCTTTCTGTAAAGCTCCCAAAATTTCCTCGGAACTGTAAGTATCTAAAAGATTAATTGTAATTTTACTAACTTTATCTAATGGTAGATTTTTAATCTTTGGAGAAATAACGTAGCGTAATCCCTCAATTCCAACTGTGTCACTATTAACACCTAATCTAGGGTTTAATTCTATAGTTAATGTTGCAGATGTAATTGATTCAGCCCGTTTAAACGCTGATATGTCTGGATTGTGGGTAAAATCAAATGTCCACCAGGTACGCTCATCTAACCCATCTCCCACAATTGGGGCACGTTCATTATTGCCACTAATTTCAAAATTGTTGTTGATCACCTTTTCTGGTCGTGTTGCTGTAGGTGGTGTTTGGCTACCGCTAACAGTGGCAGTAATGGTAACTTTAGTAGAAGTGTTTTGAGCTAGCTTTCCAACAAACGGTGTTGTTCCTAATGTTGTTATTGTTAAAAAACCAGTTAAAAGATATTTAAACATTTAACCTTTTCCTTTGTTGACTGATTAATAATTAAGACCTTGCATAATAGAGGAAGAGATTGAGGTGCTCTACTATGCAATATCCATACTGTGAGTCTAGAAAGATTCACAAAAACGCTGAACGAAGAGGTACTTACCGTATTATTAAGCTCTTACAGAATCCAATTCAAATTTATATCTAGCTTCATGTCCATCAGGGATAGGACCCCAAAGCCATAGTTTTCCTCCGTTCTCTGTCTCTCCAGAACATACATATTTCCCAGAAAACTGGTGTTTAAGATAGTGATAACCATCTCCGGTATCAATCAGTTCAAATTTATATCTAGCTTCATGTCCTTCAGGTATAGGACCCCAAAGCCATAGTTTTCCCCCGTTTTCCGTCTCTCCAGAACATACATACTTCCCAGAAAACTGGTGCCTAATATAGTGATAACCATCTCCGGTATCATTCAGGTCAAATTTATACCTTGATTCATGTCCTTCAGGTATAGGACCCCAAAACCATATTTTACCTCCATTCTCTGTTTCTCCAGAGCATACATATTTCCCGGAAAACTGTTGCTTGAGGTAATGATACTGGGAATTAGACTGTGCTAAAGTTTTTCTTCCAATCGACCCAAATGTAACCAATGCCGTACTTAAGCCTAGTAATTGGATAAACTGTCTACGACTTTTATGAGCCATGTTAAAAAAGTCAGTTTTCATAGGAAAATTCGTGCTGATTGATTTTTAATTTCATCATTATCGATAGTTCAATCACCATCAACTAAATCCTTATACCCCCTCACTCACCTATTTTTTATGTAAACTTTTATTTAATATTACTTAATATTTATTTACATAATTCTGATTCTAATTCCCGGAATCATGTAAATATATCGTCTTGTAAACAAGAGTCTTCCTAATGGAGTTAGAATCTCTAATTAGTAATTTTCTGCAATCTCACAAACTTTACTGTGAGATAAAAAAGCGAATTCCTGACATTCATCAAGACATTCATCATCAGGTATATCAGATACTTTTATCTGAAGCATCTAATGTACATGATGAAGATGAATTGCAAAAATTCCTTACACAGTTATGCTTGGATAATTTGTTGAAAAAAGGAATATATCAAAGGATAGATATTTTAGCTATTAATGCTAAAAGAATAGGTCAAATACTTCATGAACAGAAACAACAATTGTACCCACCAAAAAAAGAAGAGTATCTATCAGCTTGTCAGCAATTGTTTTATGCTACTCGACTTTCCGGTAAAGCGAAGCGTCCTTATTTAAATTATCGAACGTCAAATTATTATCCAGATATTGTCCATGAATATGAGATGCAGTTATGGCGTTTTATCTGTGAGAAAATAAAAGATTTTGACCACATTAAAAGTCGCAATCAAAATAATTCAAACATCAGTCACTTTATGAATTGGCTTAATGGTTGTTCAAAATATCTTTACTTGAAAGCTCATGATAAGCACCAAAAAACATCACCAAGTTTACTACTGATTGAAGACAACCCAAATGACAATGATTACACAAATATACCTGATACCAAACAAGAACTCACATTATCTAGAAAAATCATAAATTTGATTAAGCAAGATGATACCGGCATTTTTAAAAACGAGCATATTAAAGGTAAAGCACAAGCTAACTTTAGAGAAGTTGTAATTATGTTATGTGATGGTTATAAAATGAAAACTATTGCAGAACAGTTTGATGTGCAACCGCAATCTTTATACACCTTCTATAAACGTTGCATAAATAAATACAGGGGCTATATTAAAGATAATATTTAATAATATTTAAGAAAATATTTAAGAGAATATTTAAAATTCACCTTGCACAAAATACTAATTAGTCATGATCAATACTAACTCCTCTTTTGGTATAAGAGCAACACTACCTCCAAAAGCTCAATTAATAGCAGAAAAATTTCAGCGCTATCAAGATAATTTACAAAAAGGTGAACAAATCTATCGTAATACATTAGCAGTATATGCTGTAAATTTATATTTACAAAATATAGGATTTGAAACTGATTTAGAAGCAAGTAATAGTTGGGATTTTTTGTCCCAAACCTTAATGGATGTAGCAGATTTGGACATAAAAGATTATGGCAAAATAGAATGTAGACCTGTATTGCCAGATGAAGAGTTTATTCAAGTACCAGAAGAAGTTTGGTTTGAAAGTACTTACTGTATTGCTGTTGAAATAGAAGAGATAGCTACAGAAGCAAAATTACTGGGATTTGTAGAAAAAGCTGCAACCGAAAAAATTTCGCGATCGCAGTTACGTCCCCTTGAAGAATTACCAGGGTTATTACAACAAAATATAAGTAAAATTAAACTTAGTGAGTGGCTTGAAGGAATCTTTCAAAAAGACTGGCAGCCAACAGAAAAAGTATTAGCTTATAGACGAGAATCGACTTTGGGGAAACCCCGAACTGATAAAAAACAACCTGTCAGCCGAACCAAA
The DNA here is from genome assembly GCA_002361335.1 of Richelia sp. UBA3308. GTDB lineage: Bacteria > Cyanobacteriota > Cyanobacteriia > Cyanobacteriales > Nostocaceae > Rivularia. Next base: position 3,814 of record DESS01000235.1, on the reverse strand, counting down.
AAAATAGACTTGGGATTATTAATAAATAAAAAATCAGTAGCTTTGGTTGTTACAATTACACCACAAACAGATGACAAAACAGAGGTACTAGTACAAATTATTCCCATGGATAGATATGAGTATCTACCACCTGGTATAGGATTAAATATTGTGCTTGAGTCTGAATCTGCGGAAATAAAGGCAAGAGAGGCTGACAATATAATTCAATTGAAATTTATTGAACCTCCCCGAAGCCAATTTACCGTTCAAATTTCGTTAGGTGATGCTGTTGTAACTGAAAATTTCATTATCTAAATTGTTGATGATTTGGCTATAGTAGTTCGCTTAACATATTTGGTTATGTATTTAGACCTAGGCATAAAAATTCTGTAAGCAGCCTCTGTCAAAAGAAGCAAGCAGCATCTACCAAAATATCACAATGGAAAAACTGGTTATTTTTCAGCCTAATGATGGTGATTTTTTCGACCAGGGATTTAAGATAATTAATATTCTGGTTTATTTGAATCGTGGAAATAATCAAGTAGATTTTCAACGCTTAACAGGGAAATTACCTCCAGCTCCCTACATAGCGAAATTATTTGAAAGTTGGCGCGAAAAATACCAAATTCTACTAGATAACCTTGCATCTAATAATTTTCAAAGAGGTTTTGTAGATGCTCAGGTGACTCACGTCTCTTTCAAAGATTTCAATGATGATACTGCTGTTTTACGTGATGATTTAAATGAGTGGCTTGATTCAGAAATATTTATCCCTACCAAGAAAGATTTAGAAAAAATTCTTCAATTAACTCCTCAAGATGAAATTCGATTTGTAATTCAAACTACTGGGGTATCATCACCAGAAACTCAAAATATTTTACATAGACTTCCTTGGTATTGGTGGAACCTATTTCCAAATCACTACAAAATTGAATTTGCTATTAGCCTGAATGAATTTCCACCGAGTTTTATTAATCAAGAAAATAACTTGACTCGGGAAAATAGGAGACTTAGAAGAGTCAGAATTTTGGGAATTTTTGGTAATTCTAAAAACAGTGGAGGTGATGGAGATATTGATGTTGAAACTGATCAAAGGCTAATTAAAGATTTACGAGGGAAGGGAGCATCTCCTAGGTTTTTACATCAACCAAAACGCTCCGAATTTACAGAACTTTGGGACGATGCTTTCGATATCATATGCTTTTCAGGTCATAGTGATAGCAAAGAAGATTGTTCAACTGGCTGGTTAAAGATTAATCCAGATGAAGAAGGGCTTGAAATTAAAGAACTTAGAAAAGCTCTCAGAAAAGCCAGAGATAACGGATTGCAGCTAGTAATTTTTAATTCCTGTAATGGACTAGGTTTAGCTCAAGCAATTGCCGATTTAAATATTCCTCAAGTAATTGTCTGGCGAGAATCTGTACCAGATATAGTCGCGCAAAGATTTCTATTTTATTTTCTTCAGTCTTTTGGTTGTGACAATTCATTATACCAATCAGTGCGAGAAGCAAGGGAAAAGTTACAGCTTGAAGGATTAGAAAAAAAATTACCAGGAGTTACAGCGTTACCCGTAATTGTAGATAATTCAGGTAGGGAGCCTGTCACATGGAACCAAATCCGACGTACTGGTGGCAGAATTATTGGAGAACTAAATCAAGTACCCATATCCAAGGAAGAGTTCCATAATCGCCAAACCTTACTCAACAAACTTAATAATTGTTGGATTAAACCAATTTTAGAAAACCAATTACAAAATCAAATAAAAATAGAATTAGGTTTACAACAACAGCCCGATGCTTTAAATTTACCTAGTAGAATTGCATTTGAAACACCATCAAAACATAGGCGAAATCTTTCTTTAGGTACAAGAGCAATTGATGTATTTGATGAATTGAATAGTAGTTTTGAAATTACAACAGGACGAACATTACTGATTTTGGGAGAACCAGGTTCTGGTAAAACCACAACTCTTTTAGAAATTGCTCGGGATTTGATTGCAGATACTCTCGAAGATGAAAATTTACCAATTCCTTTAGTGCTTAACCTTTCGAGCTGGGGAAGTTTTCGGGGAAATCAAACTTTTGCTAATTGGTTAGTAGAGCAACTCCATATAGAATATCAGATTCCAAAACTTCAGGGAAAGGATTGGATAAAAAATCAAAAACTGCTACTCTTACTTGATGGTTTAGATGAAGTAAAAGAAGAAAGACGCTTGTTATGCATTAGAAAAATTAATGAATTCATAATAGAAAATAATCAAGCCGAAGTTATTGTCTGTAGTCGGATTCAAGATTACAACTCCCTCTCAGAAAGATTCCAATTTCAAGCAGCAATTTATATTCAACCCTTAACAACAGAGCAAATTAATCGCTATTTACATCAAGGAGGAGAGCAACTTGCAGCAGTGAAAACATTGTTGCAAGAAGATGAAAATCTGCTTTCTTTAGCTACAAACCCTTTAATGCTAAATATCATAACTATTGCTTGTCAGGAAATGTCTTTAGAAGAATTGCAAGCAATAAATTCGGGAGAAGAAAGAAGTCAAAACCTGTTTAAAAGTTATATCAATCGGATGTTTGAACGAAGAACTATTCGTCATAAATATCCAAAAAAAAACTCTTTGAATTATTTAATCTGGTTAGCTCGTAGAATGGAAGAAAGTTCTCAGAGTAAACTTCTGATTGAACAAATACAGCCCGATTGGTTGCAAACTAATATTCAGAAGCGGACATATAATTTTGGAATAAGAGTAATTTTTGGAATTATTGGCGGACTAGCAATGACATTACATTTTGGTACGCAAGTAACAAGTGATTTAGTGTCTCTAACTTTCTTAGCAATACCTTCAATAATATCTGGTGTAATATCTTCACTTATATCTGGATTACAACCTGGGTTATTTTCCGGAGTATTCTGTGGTTTATTGTATGTTTTGACTACGTTTGTAATTACATTTGTAATTACATTTTCGATGATATCGCAAAATCTTTCTACTGAATTACTTAATAATTATGTGCTTTTCCTCTCTCCTCTACTTATTGATGGAGTTGTTTTTGGTTTATTTTTAGGATTAGGACTTACAAATATAAATATTAAAATAGTAGATACAATTAAATGGTCTAATTCTAGAGCATTAAGTTTTACGAAATATGGATTATTTTTAGGATTAATTTATGTAGTAATTCGTTTTATTCTTCTTCCGAACTATTATAATAATATTGGTTACAACCAAATATTACATGAACTATTAACTTTTACTATAATTTCTGGAATAATTGGCGGATTAGATAAAGGTAAAGAAATAGAGACTACAGATAAACCCAATCAAGGAATATTTAGGTCTGCTAAATATTCAGCGCGTTTTTTAATATTCTTTATACCAATAGGAATGATTTTTAGCATTCCTTATTCAGAAAATAATATTCATGAAGTAATTAGTATTGGATTAGCTGTTGGATTACTGGCTGGATTAGCTGGTGGACAATTTTCTGGCTTAGTTTTAATAAAACATTTTACACTGCGATTTATTTTATGGATAAATGGCTACATTCCCTTAAAATTTGCCCACTTTCTTGATTACGCTGCTGAAAGAATTTTGTTGCGAAAATCTGGTGGAGGCTATATATTCTATCATCGTTCGCTTTTGGAATATATTGCTTCTTTACAGAGGTGAAATTGTTAATTAATATTTTCATTGTTCCTTTTGCAGAGGGAGCATCCTTTTAATAAATATTTTATCCGACACCCTGTAAGGGTGCGGCACATCAAAGCCTACCTTTATGTAGGCGTCTAGATTTAAACGCCTACCTTACGGTAGGCTTTGTAATATTAGCCC
>DESS01000058.1 GCA_002361335.1 Richelia sp. UBA3308 | reverse complement strand
CCGTGATAGTTGTTAGTTGTTTGAAATCCACTATCCACTATCCACTATCCACCATCCACTAACCACTATCCACTAACTGTTTTAACTCGAAATTTCATCCGAGTTTCCATCAGATGTTTGTTCTTCTTCAGTACTGGGGTTCGATAAATCTAATTGCGTAATTCTCTCAAGATGCTGACGACGATGTTCCATATTGGCTTGCATAATTCCAGTGCTCACCATTTCCGGCAAAAATTCACTAACTTCCTCTACTAAGTGCTGCCTGACTGTCATTATCCGCAAAGCCAACTCCGGCTTTTCTCGAAATAATTCCTCAATATACACTTCCCCATCTTGGATTCTTTCCTTGGTAGAAAAGCGATGCAGCCAAGCCGCAACATAAGGATTCGTTTCATTTATTTGTGCCGACACCGTTCTCACTGCTTGATATGTCAAATAGCTTTGCAGCATCTTGGCTGTGTCTTTGGCAATTTGCTTTATATTCATACTTGACCCCAGCCCATAATAGTTATGAGTATAATTGTTCAGTTTTAAATTAAAGAGATTTTAAACTTAAAACCCAAAACAAAACACTCACAACTAATACAATTAGACGGTATCCATTGCCTCGAACTCGAACTTGATTTCTTTCCAAAGTTCACAAGCCGCAGCCAATTCAGGTGACCATTTACAAGCTTCACGGATAATATCATTACCTTCGCGAGCTAAGCTACGTCCTTCGTTACGTGCTTGAACACAAGCTTCTAAGGCAACCCGGTTTGCTGTTGCACCAGGAGCGTTACCCCAAGGGTGACCCAAAGTACCACCACCAAATTGTAATACGGAATCATCACCAAAGATTTCTACCAATGCTGGCATGTGCCATACGTGGATACCACCAGAAGCTACTGCCATTACACCAGGCATGGAAGCCCAATCTTGGGTAAAGTAAATACCGCGAGATTTATCTTGCTCTACGAAGTTTTCACGCAATAGGTCTACAAAACCCATGGTGATTCCACGTTCACCTTCTAATTTACCAACCACTGTACCGGTGTGAATGTGGTCTCCACCAGACATACGTAACGCTTTAGCTAATACCCGGAAGTGAATACCGTGATTCTTTTGACGGTCAATTACTGCGTGCATCGCTCTGTGGATGTGCAACAATAAACCGTTGTCGCGACACCAACGAGCCAAGGTAGTGTTAGCGGTGAAACCTGCGGTGAGGTAGTCATGCATAACAATAGGCATCTTTAACTCTTTCGCATACTCAGCCCGCTTGAGCATTTCCTCACAAGTAGGTGCAGTTACGTTCAAGTAGTGACCTTTGATTTCGCCGGTTTCTGCTTGTGCTTTGTGGATTGCATCAGCAACGAAGGTAAAACGGTCTCTCCATCTTTGGAAAGGTGCGGAATTGATGTTTTCGTCATCTTTGGTGAAGTCCAAACCACCGCGCAAACACTCGTATACAGCACGTCCGTAGTTCTTAGCGGATAAACCTAATTTAGGCTTAATGGTACAACCCAATAGAGGACGACCATATTTGTTCAACTTATCGCGCTCAACCTGGATACCGTGAGGAGGCCCTTGGAAAGTCTTCAGGTAAGCAACGGGAATTCTTAAATCTTCCAAACGTAATGCACGTAAAGCTTTGAAACCGAATACGTTACCTACAATCGAGGTCAACATATTGGTTACAGAGCCTTCCTCAAACAAATCCAAAGGATAAGCTACATAAGCAATGTACTGATTATCTTCACCGCGAACTGGCTCAATGTCATAACAACGACCTTTGTAGCGATCTAGGTCAGTAAGCAAGTCAGTCCATACAGTTGTCCAGGTACCTGTAGAAGATTCAGCAGCTACAGCAGCACCAGCTTCTTCTGGAGGAACTCCAGGTTGGGGAGTCATCCGGAAAGCTGCTAAAAGGTCTGTATCCTTAGGTGTATAGTCTGGGGTGTAATAAGTTAATCTATAATCTTTTACCCCAGCTTCATACCCTGATTTAGACTGAGTTCTCGTTTGAGAGTAAGACATATTTATCCAATCCTAAAATCAATCTTTTGCTTACAAATTGCGCCACAGCAGAATTGTCAACCAAATAGTTTCTTCCCCTGTTTACAGGAAATACTATCGATTTACTTGTTAAAGTTATTAAAACTAAGAAAATCTGGGTTCAGCCTCGATTTATTTTCGATATCCGTTACATAAGACCCACTCAAATATCATCATGACTAGACATATCTAATCACAATGCTTGATGCTTACTTCCTGCTTCACTCTAGAGATGTCGGCATCAACTAGTCCACAGGCTTTTCCGGTCTAACTGACCGCAATATGTGTCGAAGTTATGCAAAAACTTCTTTTCAGGCGTTATTAACGACCCTCAGTCAAAACTGCAAGCTACGCAATCTGTAGCTTGTTTCACAATATATCAAGAATTCGATTAGTTATTATTTGAATATCTTAAACTTTTATATTTAAATTTCTTATATCACATTTTTTTTAACTTTTTGTTAAAAATGCTTTACATAGGGGTCGTTATAATAGCGAGTTTTTTTGGGCATAGGGGATTGAGATTGTTCATTGTTCACTGTCAAAAGGGAACACTGTAATCAGTTGTTTCCGTAGAAATTATCATTGTGGTGTTTTTTCGTAATCGTACTAATTTATTTATAAGTTCATCATTAATAGGATTATTTGCAGTTTCGGGATTTAGCGATCGCATTTTGGCGAATGATAAGAAATTGCTTCGTGTTAAGCCGTCGGAAGTAACTCCGGCTTATCCATTTTTACCACCACCGCGATTCAAGCCTTTACCAAACATAAGACGACGCATACAAAATAGAAAAGAAACAGATTTTCGCGTCAAAGCTTTGCAAGCAGATTACACGGGGGATCTTTGGGTAGGATACGGACGAGGTTTAACGCGGATTAATCCCCACACCGGCGAAATACTAGCGCGCGTTAGTTTGCCAAATCGCGCTATTGGCGCAATGGTACAAGATAAAGTTGGACGGTTATGGGTTGGAACCTATGCCGGATTGAAACGAGTAGATCCCCGCAGCAATGAAATTACAGCTCAGAATTTATTTTTACCTTCCAAAAGAGTATTATCTTTACAAGTAGACAAACGCGGTTATGTTTGGGCAGGTACAGATAACGGTTTGGCTTTGATTAGTCCCGATGAAGGATTAATTATGACCACCTTAAAAAAACTTCCCGGTGTCAGTGCCAATGCTATGACTTTAGATGCTCAAGGTCATCTTTGGGTTGGAACTTTGGATGGTTTGGTGCGAGTCAACACCGCCAGTGCTTTTATAATCAAGCAAATTAAAGATTTACCGGGTACCATCGTCCAAACATTAGCTATTGACTCCTTAGGCTTAATTTGGGCAGGAACACCAAATAACTTACTGGTTATCAATCCAAAAACAGGACAAATATTACGTTCTGTAACAGCTTTGCGAGAACGTAACGTTACATCTATAAGCTTTGCAAAAGATAAAAGTGTTTGGGTTGGTACCGATAATGGTCTGTTACGATTAAATCCATATACGGGAGCCGTATTAGATCGAGTCGCCGGACTTCCTTCAGGTAGAATACATTCTATTGCTCCCGACGTTGGCAACAAACTATGGATTGGAACCAGCGAAGGTTTAGCTTGGGTAATGCCCAACATGGAAAGAGCAAAACCCCATCTTGCTTTTACTCGCGCCGTTGAGTAATTCATGGGGAAGGAGACAAGGGGACAAGGCGAAGTGTGGGAGGTGTGGGAGGTGTGGGAAGTGTGGGAGGCAGGTAAACGCTGCCAACCTG
>DESS01000039.1:1399-11398 GCA_002361335.1 Richelia sp. UBA3308 | reverse complement strand
GGGAACCCGTCGGGTGCCCGTCATTGTTTGCCGCCCCTCGATTCATCGATGGGGTAATAATTCGGCCATTCTTCATTCGGCCATTCTAAATTCACTTTGACCTCTGGGTATAGCTTACAAGTCTTAAATCATGAAATGAAAAGTTTTTTAGGCTTGAGAAAAGTTATTATTAATAATACTATGTTAGTGAATCCGTATAAATGATTCCGGCGAAATGTAAGACAATAAAAAAGTAACAATTAGTAATTAAAAACTGACTTTTGATTTTTCAGAATTATTTGAGTGGATAAACTCTACTGGCTAAATGAAATAAAATCATCAGATCGCCATTACGTTGGTGAGAAAGCGTTTAACTTGAGTCAGATGCTGCAAAATGGATATCCGGTAATACCTGGATTTGTAGTTGCAGCAAAAAAGTTAAATGAATATCTAGAAAACGAGAGTACTTCTCAATTGCTAGTTGGGGAATTAGCTGATTCTTCCTTGCATTTGGATGTTGATAATTGGCGACAACTACAGCAAGTAGCTTTACATTTGCGCCAAGAAATCATCAATTCGAGTTTACCCGATGGATTGGACTTTTTAATCAAAGAAGCAGTTAAAACATGGGAAAGTCCATACTTAGTTTTTCGTGCTAGCCTCTGTGTACCATCTGCTAGTTATAAGACAGAAAATATTTCCGGGCTTTATGAATCAGTATTTTGCTTTAAGGAAGAGAAACAAATAGCCGATTCTTTAAAGCGTATTTGGAGTCAATTATTTAGTGCCCGAAGCCTGCTTTATTGGCAAAAGTCGTTAATTGATATACGTTCAATTAATTTAGCAGTTTTAGTACAACCAGTTAACAATGTCATCGCAAGTGGATTATTAGACATTAATTATTCTAGATGGGAAATTCAAGCAACATGGGGATTGGGATTAGGGATTGATTGGGGAGAAGTACAGCCAGATATTTATTATGTGGAACCAAAAACTGGGGTACTATTAGAACAACACTTGGGTAATAAAATTCTGGCTTATGGTTGTGAAAATACAGCGATTAATGAAACTTCTAACCAACAGGAGCAAAAATCGGTAGTTACCTTAGAAAAAACTTGTTTGCAAGTAGGTTTTTTGGAGGAAGAATTACAGCAAAAACACGCATTAAATCAGCAGAATTTGCAGCAAATAACAGAGTTAGCCCAACAGCTTGTTTGTCAACTCGGAAAAGACTACTTAGTTAAATGGACTTTGATCCAAGAAACAGATTCACAGAAGTTATACCTGACGAAAGTTAGTAAACTGATAAATAATTTCTCCAATAATTTCTCGATCAATGGAATAGGTGCAGCAACGGGAAAAGCATCAGCAAATGCTCTGGTAATTGAAAATTCTCAGCAGATAATATTACAACTACCAAAAGGCATAATTTTAGTAGCACCTCAGATTATTCCTGATTGGTTACCAATACTGCAACAAGTAGACGGTATTATTACCGAAAAAGGAGGTTTAACTAGCCATGGTGCGATTATTGCTAGAGAATTGGGCATTCCAGCAGTAGTTGGAGTTTCACGCGTTACAAAACTTATTCAAAATGGCGATCGCTTAATAATTGATGGCGATAGTGGAGAAGTACATCGTCTCGCCAAAAATGCAGATGAAGAAGATCTTAAGGATCTAATAGGGGAAGACAAGGCAGCTGAAAAATCCGTAGCGCCAAGTGAATATTCTCCTGGCTCAATTCCTCATCCATTCACAAACCTACCCATGACTTCCACGCAACTGCTAGTGAACTTAAGTCAGCCAACTATGATAGACAAAGCACTTGCTTTGCCGGTAGATGGTGTGGGATTATTACGCTCAGAATTGATGGTATTAAGCATACTAAATCGGCAAAACCCTTATAGGTGGATTAGAGAGGGAAAACAGGAGCAATTGCTGGATTTGTGGACAAAAAAAATACTTGAATTTGTACGGCCTTTTTCTCCAAAACCAGTTTATTATCGTTCATTAGATTGGCGAACTCACGAATTACCAAATCTTCACGATGATGTAATAGAATCGGACGAACCACAAACAGCACTAGGTGAGCGGGGTACTTTTAGCTACCTGTTAAATTCTGAAGTGTTTGATATGGAACTTACGGCACTTAAAGACGTACAGCAAGCAGGATATCATAATATCCGTTTAATATTGCCTTTCGTTCGTACTGTAGAAGAATTTTGTTTTTGTCGGAGAAAAGTTGAGCAAGCAGGATTAGCCGACATCAAAGAATTTCAACTATGGATTATGGCAGAAGTGCCAAGCGTGCTATTTTTGCTGCCAGAATATGTTAAAGCAGGAGTGCAGGGAATTTCTATTGGTACTAATGATCTAACCCAGTTATTATTGGGAGTAGATCGAGATCGAGCGCTATTAGCAAAAAGCTTTGATGAGCGTCATCCGGTGGTGATGAGTGCTATATCTCAACTAATCAAGATGGCAAAAGAAGCGGGAATTCCTTGTTCTATTTGCGGTCAAGCACCAGCATTGTATCCTGAAATTATCGAAAAATTGGTACAATGGGGGATTAATTCTATATCCGTGGAACCGGAAGCATTACAGCGGACATATCAGGCTATTTTCCGTGCTGAACAAAGTTTACTTTTAGAAGCAGCGCGTCGTCAACTACAGTAAACAATGTTTAGGGGAGGAGTGAGGAGTGAGTAGAGAGTAGTGAGGAGTTATGAATATTTTTCTAGTCTTCCCATCCCCTTGTCTCCTTGTCTCCTTGTCTCCCCATCCCCTTGTCTCCCCATAATTATTGATAATTATTGTTCTTCCTGAATACAATACTCATTCAGTTGATTTGCTAAAGCATCAGATTCTTTAGCAGCATCTGAAACTTGCTTGAGGGATGTTTCGATATCTTGTTTAGCTTTTCGCACTTGTTTTCTACCATCTGAGGAGACTTTAGCTGTTTTAGCTGAGCCTAGGGCTTTGGCTGCGGAATCTATATTTGTACTAAAAGTTTCAAAGTGTTTTACAGATTGGCTTTTGAAATCTTGGAGTTTAGCATCTTTGAAGTTTTGATTTTTAATTTTTCTGGTAAAATTTTTCAAATCCTTAGCTAATCTCAAGCTTAATGTTACTTGGGAGCCTTTATTTTTATCAATTAGAGAAGTTCCTTCATTGATCGTTTTAATAAGTCGCTGACATTGAGCTTGCTTGGTTTCGTTACAACCAGTAATTAGCAAAGCTAGAGTAAGGTTTATAGAAGCAATTACTTTATATGTATTACAGTTAAACATTAATAGTCTACTTTGAGCAGTACCGAAATCATAGTATCGGATGATTCAGTATTTTGTTAAGTGTTCCTGTAATTCCCTATTTAAATTAAATTTGCTTGGGTATCTCGTAGATAAATAAATAAAATTATTCCTATAGCTCCAGTTTTCATTACTGTAGTCGCTATGATATCTACGCTACAGGAAATTTTACCTCACAATGACATAGTGATAATTTTTCTTACCCATCTACTTATATAGACGAATTTTCTCTACTATATAATCTTCCAGTTCTCGCTTATCTCTACTATTAGCATTACGTTGATAATTTCTTTTTGTTTCTTGAATAAATTTACGTTTAGCACTTTGAGAAGCACCAGATTTAATCCCAGATTTTTGCATTTCTTTTTGCAATTCTTCCCAGGTTTTTTCAGCCATTACTTCTCCTAATTGTACTAATGCTTCTGGTAGCAATCGCTGGGCTTCTTTGCGAAAATCTTCTTCTGTCTCAAGAGAATCAAAATCAACACCCTTAAAATCGATTTGAATTTCGTCAAATTTATTCATCCAATATTTTCTCCAATTGTATTCTTACTGTTTTGGTAGATTATCTTTGTTCTCTATTACTTCTTGGCATATTATCACCAACCTACTGGTAAACCCAAATTTTCTAAAGTTTCGCTATCTTTTAACAATGACTGAATGTCACGATCTAAGTGTATGCGACCACTTGAAATTACCAAAGCGCGTTCAGTAACTCTACTTAACCAATTTAGGTCGTGAGAAGCAACTAATATGACTTTGACAGGCAATTTTAACAATATTTGAGCTAAATTGCGTCGCCATGCGGGATCGAGTCCATTAGTTGGCTCATCCAAAATTAATATATCAGGCTTTAAAGCTAAAATCCCTGCTAAGGCTGCAAGTCTTCTTTGCCCTCCAGAAAGTTCGTGGGCGGAGCGTTTGGCGTATGCTTCTAAACCAAAGTCTATCAACAATTGTCGCGCGATATCTTTTGCTTCTGGTGCTGGTACGCCATAGTTAAGAGGACCAAAAGTCACATCTTCTAATATAGTGGGCATAAATAATTGGTCCTTAGCATCTTGAAAAGCGAACCCAATATAACGCCGTACTTCTGCTAAGGTTTTCTGTTCTAATAAAATATCATTAATGATAATTTTGCCTTTGGATGGTTGTTTTAAACCAATTAAATTTTCTAATAAAGTACTTTTTCCAGAACCAGTTGGTCCCATTAAAGCTACTCTTTCTCCTGGATTTAATCTGAAAGAAATATCATGCAATACTGGCTCTCCGTTGGAATAAGAATAGGCAATATTTTCAACTTGAATAGCTGGATTTTGCATTGTGAATTTTTAGTTTTTAGTTACAGATAATCACATTTTCCATTATTAATATTTACACATAGAAAGACGTTGCAATACAACGTCTCTAGATATCAATTTACAATAAATAAATTAACTATTTCATTGGTTACTGGTAAGAAGCAATAGTCAAACTCGAAACTAGAATAATCATCGCGATCGCAACAAAACGCTCTTCCATTGTTAGTGTGGAATCAACTGGTAGCATTCCGTTGTAACCACGAGCGATCATTGCAGCATAAACTCGTTCAGCGCGATCGAGACTACGGAGATACAAAGCACCAATCATAGAAGCATTGGCGTAACGTACCCATCCAGCCGCACCATTTAAACCGCGAAGTTTTGCACTTCGTTGCATTTGATTTACTTCTGCCAATAATATTTCTAAATATTGTCCGGCTAATAACAAAGTTTCTTTAAAAGCCGTTGGCAGAGGTAAACCTTTGAGAGCAATACCAAAACTGTGAGGTGGTAATGTTAACAAAAAACTATTCATTGTTAATAAACACACCAAAGAACGAACCAATAAAAAACTAGCTCGCTCCCAACCCAAAGGCAATGCTAGAAATGACAGGAATATTAGTTCTAAACCTAATAAACCTGTGAGTTTGCGAACTGGTACCCGCAATGAAATAGCCCAACAAATGGCTATTATTCCATAACCACCCAACCAATACCAAGCATTTAATTTCAGAAAAGCTGCCCCAATCACAATTATTAAAGACAGCTGCAATCTTAATGTTAGAGAAAATCTACGCATTCTTTGGTTTGACTACTTGTGCGATTCCCCAGGCAACGCCAAAACAAACTATACTTCCCAAAATTCCAGCGATACTTGTACCTATACCCTCATTATTATTGAATGTATAGTCTGCAAAAGGCGTTGGTACCGAAATTCGTATCTTTTCCGCTAAATCGATAAAACCGGTGTCTTCAGCCACTTTTTCTAAACCATCAGGCCAAGCCGAAGCAAACAATGACAACAATCCAGCAATCAAAAGAATGCTGACAACCGGAACAACCCAACTGCGAATCTGTTGTTCATCACTCCCTGGTAATAAATCTGGCCTTGCTTTGACTAAATAAGCCAGCACGCTTCCGGTAATTAAACCTTCCCCAACACCAATCAAAATATGTACTCCCGTCATTGCGGGTAAAATTACCCCTAAATTGGCGGTACCTGAAATTCCTAACTGTAGCGCTGCAGTTATCGCCGCAACTACTACGCTCACAGCCGCTGCAATCCCTGCTGCTAAAGGTAAACGACTTTTTGAACCTCCAAATAATCGATGTATAGTTTGAGTTAAACTCCAACCTACCCAAACTCCAATGAATGCCATGTTAAAAATATTCGCACCCAGGGCTGTGATCCCGCCGTCGGCAAACAGCACTGCCTGAATAATTAATACAGTAGCAATACATAAGGCTCCTGCCCAAGGACTACCTAATACTATTGCTGCTAAAGCTCCACCCAACAAGTGGCCACTAGTTCCACCTGCTACAGGGAAATTAATCATTTGTGCAGCAAAAATAAATGCAGTAGTTAAACCTAAAACTGGGGCGCGACGAACACCAAAAGCATCTTTTGAACGCCCTAAAGCTATACCCAGTCCAACTACACTCGCTACGGTAGTAGCCGCAGCTACAGGTACGGAAACAAACCCATCAGGAATATGCATATTGAAGAGAAGTTTTACTTAGTACTGAAATAACGCGGACAACATACGTAGATACTTAATATCTAACAGAATTTTTATCTCCAAGACAATCCCCTATGGGGGCATTTTTAGTAGCTATAATGTCTTTTTTTATATCAATTTAATATCTGAAAATTTACTTTGTTTTCAAATTGTAAAGTTCTCTACTTTTACTGAATAATTTCACTCAATAAATTTGATAATTATTTAGATTTTTTTATTTGAAAATATATTTTATTATCACTTGTAAATAGTGAAATATTGATTCCTATATGAATTTAATTGTATTTTGGTTGATTAAGATACAAAGATAGTATAAGTAATATTTGATTTTTTTTTAGATATTTGATTTATTTTTAGGAACGATCAAAATTAAGTTTAAAGAGATTAATAATTTAATTTATTTACTGATAAAATAAATAAAATCTAAATAAGAAATACTCATCACTAGAAAGTTTAAAATAAAAAAATAAAAAAATAAAAAAATAAAAAAAATCTAAAAAATATAAAAAATATAAACTATTTGTCTAATTGCGTTCACGTAGTGTATAGAAGCTGAGGGTGCACTCGCTTCCGACAATGTAAATTTATAATGTAAAACTTATTTTGCGTGAGTACTTAATGGGAAAATACCCGTACCAACACTTAGAGCTAAAGTTGGCGATAAGCCCGTAATGGGCATGTGCTTCGCGATCGCCAACAAGCACATGGGTGAGCGGCCGATGGCAGTTGTAGCAGAAAATTAACGAAATCTTCCCCGAATTTCTACTTGCTGTATTCTCAAACAGTCATAAATAGTTAAAGGGACATTACACAAAAATAGCAATTAAAACTGATTGTTTTGAGCAGGTATAAATTTAATAAGAGTTTAAAATTATTTAAAGATGAGTAAAAGTTAGGAATACAAATAGAACTATTTTGTATCGATAAGGGGAAGTTATAAATAATACTTTTAACCTCCTACTTATCCCTATTTTGTTCTTAGCTATTAACTCAAAAAATTGCTACGAATAAACCTCTTCGCGAATTATAGTCCGATGCAAGAACTTGACAATAAAAAGACAATCGACTTGTTAAATGCGATCATGGAATTTGAACTAGCAGGAGTAGTGCGTTATACGCATTATTCCTTGATGGTAACAGGTCCTTATCGCATTCCCATTGTAGATTTTTTCAAAGCACAAGCGGGGGAATCATTACTTCATGCTCAACAAGTAGGAGAGATTCTCACAGGAATGGATGGACATCCTAGCCTGAAAATTGCGCCAATAGAAGAAAGCTATAAGCATAAGGTTAAGGACATCTTAGAAGAAAGTTTGTCACACGAATACAAGGCTTTAGAACTGTATAAAAAGTTTTTGCATACAGTGGAAAATGCTAGTATTTATTTAGAAGAATTCGCTCGTAATATGATTGGACAAGAAGAGATGCATAATCTCGAATTGAAAAAAATGTTACGGGATTTCAGTTAATTAACAAGGTGGGCATTGCCCACCATGTTTAGGATTTAGAATTTAGAATTTAGAATGTAGAATTTACAACTAACAATCAATAATGAACATTAGTGCAGCCTTACCCACCTTTGTAATAACTCTCCGAGAAGGAGTAGAAGCAGCTCTGGTAGTTGGTATAGTATTGGCAATGCTTGCCAAAGCGAAACAATCTCGCCTCAACCCTTGGGTGTACGCTGGTGTTGGCGTTGGCATTGCAGTAAGTGCCCTTGTTGGAATATTTCTTGCTTCTATAATTCAAGCAGCAGGGCTAATTAATCCTGAATATGCTCCCATAGTTAAACCCGCGATGGAAGGAATATTTAGTATTATTGCGATCGCAATGCTTAGCTGGATGCTTATCTGGATGACACAGCAAGCCAAATTTATGAAAGCTGAAGTTGAGGGAGCGGTACA
Source organism: Richelia sp. UBA3308 (assembly GCA_002361335.1). Classification (GTDB taxonomy): domain Bacteria; phylum Cyanobacteriota; class Cyanobacteriia; order Cyanobacteriales; family Nostocaceae; genus Rivularia. The sequence continues at coordinate 3,167 of DESS01000039.1, read as the reverse complement.
AGATGCCTTGCAAGGAGATAAAAATGCCGGTTGGGGGGTTTTTACTTTAGTTTTAATTGCTGTGGTGCGGGAAGGTTTTGAAACTGTTTTATTTATTGCTTCTAATTTTCAAGAAGGTTTTGTTCCCACCATTGGCGCATTTGCTGGTATTGCAGTTGCAGCATTAATTGGTACGCTTATATTTAAATGGAGCGTAAAAATAAATATCCGTAAGTTTTTCCAGGTGATGGGTATTTTTCTGGTGTTAATTGTTGCTGGATTAGTAGTAGGAGGATTACGCAAATTTGACCAAGCTTTTGCTGCTCTTGCCCTTAGCGATAGTACCTGGGAAAATATTTGTTTTTATAATCAAAGTATGCAGGAAATTCATTCTTGTATATTAGGTCCTATTGTATGGAATGCATCAAATATATTGCCGGATAAAAAGTTTCCAGGAGTGATTCTCAAAGTACTATTCGGTTACAGAGAACATTTATATTTAGTTCAAGCGATTGCATATCTGTCGTTTTTATTCTCTGTGGGAGGTTTGTATTTACGTAGTATTGTAGGTAGTTTACCTCAAAATGAAAATAAGATTCCGGTTACTCAAAAATAAACGTAATTTTAATTCCTGCCTAAGAATAGAAACCTCACCCCGCCCGAGCAGCACCCCTCTCCAAAGCATCGGAGAGGGGATGGGGGTATTTTCGTGCATTGTATTGCACTAAGGGTGAAAACCGCCATATTTTTTCTAAATGTAATTCAAATAACAAAAATATAATTAATCATTGCAAAACTTTTTCTTAACCTTTTCTTGAGAGAATTTTAGGAAATTTATATACAGTTTAAGTAGTTAAAATATTACTTTCATTATGTTTTGAAACAAGTATACTGATAAAAAGCTGAAGACTTCATTAGAGTTATAAGACGGTAAGGTTCCCTATTAATCTCATTACTTAGTTTCTATATGATGTTAGCCGTTACACCAAAAACCGTAAGTCAATCATCATTCTACATTCCTATGTAGTGATACAAGTAATTTATTGATAATACTGTATAGGAATAGCGTTTGTACTTATAGACGCAATTACAAATAACCGTGGCTGGAGACATTTATTTAGCTAATATTTAGCTAAAAACTGGTCAAATTACCGAGCATTTGATGCAACTGTTTTTTCATTGGAACAGTTGTCAATTTGGGCTGCTTGCCTTTGCCTGAATGTCGATGTCAGAACCGAAATAGATAGTCATTACTTTCTTCATAGTAGAAATATTACTAACATGATGCAATTTAACCGAGATAAAGCCATTAACTTACTGCAACAAATTTTAGAATTTGAATTAGCAGGAGTTGTTCGCTATACAACTTACTCTTTGTTAATAAATGGTCACAAGAAAAAAGAAATTGTTGATTTTCTTAAAGAGCAAGCAGATGAATCGCTATTTCATTCGCAAAAAGTAGGAGAAATATTAGTAAGAATTAATGGAAATCCTCAACCACGTATTACTCCTATTCCTGAACTCGATAGCTATTCTACAAAAGATATATTAAACGCTAGTTTAGTACACGAAAAGCAGGCTTTAGGAATGTATAAAAAACTCCTAGATGCTGTCAAAGGTAGCAACAGTGATATAGAAGAATTTCTCACTAATATGATTGAAGAAGAAGGACATCATACCCAAGAATTGGTAGAAATGATCGATGATTTGAATGAAGAATGAAGATACAGCATTTTGCAAGTTGCATTTCTGTTAGAAAAATTTTCTAAAACTCTTGTGGTACGGAGAG
>DESS01000039.1:0-1327 GCA_002361335.1 Richelia sp. UBA3308 | reverse complement strand
CCTGCCCGTGAGAATGTACCGATGCCATGGATAAAATATGCTGTAGTTACAAGGAACGGATTTATCAATTACGTTCTCTTAGGTTAAATTATGTAAGAGAACGTCAACCAATTTTAGATAAACCCGATAGTAAGACAGTCAAATGCCTGGAAATAATGATATTTTTCTTATTTTTTTCCACGGATGAATCCCCTTGCTCTGTATCCAGTTTAATTTTTGCTCATTTCTATTTGTATTTTATTTGACAATACATGAATAAAAGCTATCAAAAAAACATTTCAACACCTCGTACAGTTCCTCGTATAGTTGATCCTGATGGAAATTTCAATATTGTTCGTAAAGGGGTATCTAAGTTCGATTGGGGTGACTTATACCATGTATTATTAACTCTTTCCTGGATCAAGTTATTTGCTGTGGTAGCTGCGGGTTATGTAATTACTAATGTTTTGTTTGCTTTTATGTACCTAGCCACAGGGAATGGTATAGAAAATATGCGTGAAGGTAATTTCTTCGATGCATTTTTTTTTAGTGTTCAAACAATGGCAACTATCGGCTATGGTGTTATGCATCCTACAACCCTTGCAGCTAATATTTTAGTTGCTATTGAAGCTTTGCTAGGACTTTTGGGAGTATCAATGGGGAGTGGATTAGTATTTGCTCGATTTTCTCTTCCTAAAGCCCGAGTCATCTTTAGTAAAGTCGCTGTTGTTGCTTCTCATAATGGGGTACCAACTTTGATGTTTCGAGTTGCCAATGAACGTCAAAGCTGGATTTTGGAAGCTCAAGTAAACGTAAATTTAGTAACCAACGAAATTACTCAAGAAGGAGAGGCGATACGTAAGTTTTATCGGTTACCACTATCTCGCGATCGCTCTTCACTTTTTCTTTTAACTTGGACAGTTATGCACCCCATAGATGAAAATAGCCCCCTCTACAACGTTACTGTTGCCCAAATGTTGGCTAAGGAGATGGAAATATTAGTAACTATAACTGGAATTGACCAAATCGTTTCTAATAATATCCACGCTTATCACTCATATATTCCTAAAGATATTCATTGGAATCATCGGTTTGCGGATATTTTATCTAAAACTCGGGATGGTAGGCGTAGTGTTGATTATAGTCGTTTTCATGATGTTGTGCCCTAAAGTAAGAAAAGCATCCCAATCAAGGTAAAACGCCCACAGGCTGCCATCCTGGGGCTATACAAGCAAAGCCTGCACTCCGGCAGGCTTTGTAAATGTAGCGATACCGTTTACGGTATTGCGGCAATGTCGCAACAAACCCTATAATTTAGTGCGATTGGGGTTCTCTAATTCTGTGCAAA
>DESS01000065.1 GCA_002361335.1 Richelia sp. UBA3308 | reverse complement strand
TTGCACAGAATTAGAGAACCCCTCAAGCTGTATTTCTGGGATACTTAGATATAGCCATTTTGAGTTGAATAGAATACAAATTATTAACCTCACTCCGCCTGACCGGCACCCCTCTGCTTAATAAGGAGAGGGGATGGGGGTGAGGTTTTTAGTTTATTCAACTCAACTGAAAACCGCTATATATAAAGTAAATATACAAAGTAAATATATAAAGTAAAAATAGATTTCAATTAGAAATAAAAACCTCTCAATACCGGTGGTGGTTAATATAAGTTAATATTCATTTTTTAAATTGCAGCGGGGATTTTAGATTTGCGATCAATTCGCAATCCCGGACACTTGCTACAACGGAACGCCACTTTTTTATACACGGGGAACCCGGTTCAGAGCAGTGGCTTACCGCAATGCAGTGTCCTTAAAATCTAAAATCCTTATGGTTTAACTGTTAGCGGCTAATTGTCGGGCAGCAGCGGCTTCATCTGGGTGAATTCCTAAACGGGTAAGGTTGACTCTACCTTTACTATCAATTTCTCGAACTTTAACGATTACTTCGTCGCTAACTGCAACTTCATCTTCAACTTTACCAACTCGGTAATCCGCTAGTTGAGAGATGTGAATCATTCCTTCTTTACCAGGTAAAAACTCTACAAAGGCTCCTATCGGTATAATTCGAGTCACTCTACCAGCATAAACATCGCCTTCGTTGAGCTTGCGCGTCATTGATAGAATAATAAAGCCGGCTTTTTTAGCTTTATTTTCATCCAAGGCAGCAATTGTCACTGTTCCATCGTCTTCAATGTCAATTGTGGCACCAGTCTCTTCAGTAATTCCTTTGATGGTTTTACCTCCAGGTCCAATCACCAAACCAATCATGTCTGGCTCTATTTTGATTGTCAATAAACGTGGAGCAAAAGGTGACATTTCCTGACGGGGTTGTTCAATGCAAGCGATCATTTTTTCCAAAATGTGTAATCGGGCATTTTTCGCTTGATGAATGGCTTGGGCGATCGTCTCTAAGGACAAACCGGAGATTTTCATATCCATTTGCAAGGCTGTGATGCCTGTATCGGTTCCGGCAACTTTAAAGTCCATGTCGCCCAAAAAATCTTCGATACCTTGAATATCAGTCAAAACACGTACTTCTTCTTCTTCTTTAATTAAACCCATGGCCGCACCGCTAACGGGTTTGTTAATCGGTACCCCTGCATCCATTAACGCTAAAGTGGAAGCACACACCGAACCCATTGATGTAGAACCGTTGGAAGAAAGTACCTCGGATACGACTCGAATTACGTAGGGAAATTCATTTTTGGCTGGTAATACAGATAATAAAGCTCGTTCAGCTAAGGCACCATGACCGATTTCTCTTCGTCCCGGTGCACGTAAAGGCTTAGTTTCTCCAACAGAAAACGGTGGAAAGTTATAATGATGAAGATAATGCTTTTGCTGGTCTTGTTGCAAGTCGTCGCTTAAATTTTGAGCATCTCCGGGGGTTCCCAAGGTACAGATAGATAGTACTTGAGTGAGTCCTCTGTTAAACAAACCGCTACCATGAACTCGTTTTGGCAACAAGTCCACTTGACATGATACAGGACGAACTTCATCAAGCTTACGACCATCAACACGAACGCCATCTTCAACAATTTGACGGCGCATTAGCTTTTTAGTTATGGCTTTAAAAGTATTGCCTAGTGCCTTAGTATTTTCCGTTGCAGCAACTCGAATTGGATCTTCTTCTGGTAATTCCTCAATAGCTGCTGAAATTTCATCTTTGATCCCATCCAAAGCTTCATCCCGTTCGTTTTTACCAAAATCAAACTGCGATAGAACTTTTTTGATTCCATCAGTAGCGCGATCGCCAATAAAGTTTTCTAAAGTTGTGTCTACTTCCGGTGGTTCTTCGCTAACAACTTCAATACCTAATTCAGCCACCAAATCCTGTTGTGCTTGAATTAAATCTTGTACGGCTTCGTAACCAAATTCAATTGCTTCGATAATATCTTGTTCTGGCAGTTGATTGGCTCCTGCTTCCACCATGATTACACCATGGGGAGAACCTGCCACAACTAAATCTAAATCTCCAGCGTGAATTTCTGCATGGGTGGGGTTAATAATAAAATCATCTCCTACCAAGCCAACCCGAACCGCAGCCATGGGCCCATTAAAAGGAATCTTCGCCATTAAAGTAGCAATACTTGCACCAGTCACAGCTAGCACATCTGGCGGCACTTGTTCATCCACCGAAAGAGTGATTGCGATCACTTGCAGGTCATCTCGTAACCATGAAGGGAACAAAGGACGCAAAGGACGATCAATCAAACGACTCGTAAGAATTGCTCTTTCTGGAGGTCGTCCTTCTCTTCTGAGAATACCTCCAGGAATTCTACCCGCTGCATACAATCTTTCTTCATAATCTACCGTCAAAGGTAGAAAATCAATTCCTTCTCTCGCTTGCGATCGCGTCGCAGTCACCAATACTGCTGTATCCCCAGATTGTATCATTACAGACCCGCCAGCCTGGGGAGCTAACAAGCCAACTTTCAGTCTAATATCCCGTCCGTCAAAGGATATTGACTTATCAAATTCTTCCATTCAGTTCTCTTTCCTTCTATGCACTATTCGCTCTCAGTGGCAATCCTAACATTTATGCTCTCTTGCTTGCCTTAGTTTACTTATAAATCAATTAGCAGTTCACAGGGGGCACGGAGCTGCACTACCTATCCTTGGAAATTCCCACGGTACCCCAGAACGGCCCTACTTGAAAGGCTCCAGGCAACTGTTGGAGGAAATCCCCTCGAACCAATCGCAGCTTTAACAGTAATAAGTGACCAATAACAATTATTTATTTTCTTTGAGTTTTATTTCTAATTATTAAGTAATACCTAACTGGCGGTACATTATCAAAGCATCTATGTATGAATTTTTATCTATCTCCACCGCAGCCGGAATCCGTCCAATAGTTTGAAATCCCAGAGATTCCCAAAGCCGAATTGAAGGTATATTGGTTTCAAAGACCAAATTAAACATTACCGCTTTGTAGCCAAGACTCGCAGCAATGGAGAGCATTGTTTCACCCATAATTCGCCCAATCCCCTGACCCCGCATTGTTGCTTGTACAATAAAACCAGCATTACAAATATGGCTGCACCGATCTGGAAAGTTTGGTTTTATATAAAAAGCAGCCAATATTTCTTGTGATTGAAACTGGAGGCTTTCATGTACGGATCTAACTACAAAGGAATCCCCCGATAGCCAGTAAGATCTAAATTCTGCTTCGGTTAGGGGTTGTTTTTGAGGATAGAATTTTCCTTCTATAATTACCCGATTAAATAGCTTTCTTACTTGCTCTAATTCAGAAGAACGCATATGATCTAATTCGACTTGTATCCCATTCTTTAAATTTTTACAAACGGGTAAATTCATTTTTGTTACTATTGTTTGATTTATATTTTTTTTAAGTTTACTAAGCTGAAAAATCAGAAAAAGGTAATTGTTTCAGATAAATATAGATGTAGATGTAAGTGTAAGGAGATATTTATATATTTGGCAGATACTTAAACTTGTTTTAAGAAACATATTGCTGATTATCTGTAATATGGAATTAATACTAAAATGAGTTGTAAAATTCCACAAAGAATAAATGTTTTTTCAAGTTACCCGTTCTACATCGATCGGCTTCTAGAATTTATTCAACAGTAAAGTTGGACTTCTATGTTAAGATATTGAGTTTGATTACATAATGATTGAATTGATTGCAAAATAGTTTTGTATTTAATAAGCTTTTATCGGTGAACAAATCATATTTTCTTGAAAATCAAGTAATTGAAAATTTTAGTTATACAATAATTTGAGTGTAATTGACAAATGGCAATTTTACACGGTAGTTGGTTATTACAAGCTCAAGGTAGCTGTTTTTTTGTATGGGGAGAAACTTGGCGTTCTAGAAATGGCGCTTGTTCTGAAGATGAATTAATTCAGGTGCAGCCTCATCATGGATCGATGACACCATTAGAGTTATTAGAATTATTGCGTTCTGTGAATATTGCAATTCCAACTGAGTGGGGACAAGTTCAAGCTGAGAATTCAAGCACCAAATCTGGAAAAAAACGCAAAGCTACAACTACTAGAGAAGATGTAAATTTGCCCTCCTCATCTATTGTCGTGGTTTTTCCCACCCACATCTCCCAGGAAGACAATAAAAAGAAAAAGAAAAAAAAATCTATATACTCTATATACCCGTTACATTCGGGAGTTGTTGAAGAAGACGCTACTGCCGAGCAATATTTATATCCTTGGCAAATAGAGGGTTTTTGTTTGAATTCTACAGAAACCATCAAATTTTTAACTTCTTTACCGATGAATATTGCTAATGAGGATCTTGCTTTTATCGGAGGAGATTTACGTTTTTGGTCGCAAGTTGCCCGTTGGAGTTTAGATTTAGTAGCACGGTGCAAATTTTTGCCAACGATTGAAAATGCATCAGATGATTCCCAAATTGCGAGTTGGCAAGCACTTTTAGATAGTGCCCTTGACGGCAGCCGTTTAGATAAATATTCGCGATTGATGCCTTTATCATGTCGGGTATATCAACCAGAAACGAAAGAAAATGATTACCCGTCGATTAATTTACCAGCAAACTCCGAACAACTACTGCTAAATTTTCTGAATAAAACAGTAGATGCTCAAGTCAGGGAAATGGTAAATTCTTCCTCAGGAGAAAACCGATTGCTGGCATCTTTACCAACTGTAGTAAGACAATGGTTGCACTCTTTAACAAGCGATAAAAATTCACTTAGTGCAGATACCCAGGAAGTTGAAAGGCTAGAAGCGGCGTTGAATTCTTGGACTTTACCTTTACAAAACCAACTTGGAGAAAGAAGTGTTTTTCGGACTTGTTTTGTATTAAGTACTCCAGAAGAAGGAGAAACTGAGTGGTTGTTGGAGTATTATCTACAAGCGATTGATGATGAACAATTTTTGGTAGATGCACAAACCATTTGGAATCATCCAGTTGACAAGTTGGTTTACCAAAATCGTACAATTAACAAGCCACAGGAGACATTTTTACGAGGTTTGGGTTTAGCTTCGCGACTTTATCCCATTATTGCGCCCAGTTTAGATACAGCATTGCCTCAATTTTGTCACCTCCAACCCATGCAAGCATATGATTTTATCAAGTCAGTAACTTGGCGATTTGAAGATAGCGGTTTGGGTGTAATTTTACCTCCTTCTTTATCAAATCGCGATGGCTGGGCAAATCGTTTAGGTTTGAAAATTAGCGCTCAAACTCCGAAGAAAAAAACCGAACGTTTAGGTTTACAAAGTTTGCTCAATTTTAAATGGGAATTAGCAATTGGGGGACAAACTCTTTCCAAGCAGCAATTTGACAAACTAGTAGCCTTAAATAGTCCCTTAGTAGAAATCAATGGCGAATGGGTAGAATTGCGCCCCCAAGATATTAAGACAGCACAGACATTCTTTGCTGGTAGAAAAGAAAAAATGTCATTGTCATTAGAAGACGCATTGCGAATAGGCTCCGGCGATACTCAGACAATTGAAAAATTACCCGTAGTCAGTTTTGAAGCTTCCGGTGCTTTACAAGAGTTAATCGCAAACCTCACAGATAATCAAGCCATAGAACCCTTACCGACTCCAGAGAGTTTTCACGGAGAATTACGTCCCTATCAACGACGAGGCATGTCTTGGTTATCATTTTTAGAACGTTGGGGTTTGGGTGCTTGTTTGGCAGATGATATGGGCTTGGGTAAATGCGTTGCACCCGATACTCAAATTTACATCAACGGTTGTTTAAACACCGCTGAAAACATTTGGCAAAGCTACGCACAAGAAACACAATTTGACACAGAAGGATTTTGGAGTATACCCAGCAAGCAATTAATAGTTAACTCCATAAATCAGTCAACAGGTAAAATTATCCAAGCTCCCATTCAACGACTTTACCGACAACACATCAAAGAAAAACTCAAAAAAATCAACTTACAAAACGGTAGTAGCATTACCATAACTCGCCGTCATAAACTATTAACAAATAAAGGTTGGACAAATCATCTTAAACCAGGAGATTACGTTGCAGTCCCCACCAATAATCCCTCTGCGAACCTCCGCGCTCCCCTCAGCGTGCCTTTGCGTTTCAAAAAAGGTATAACTTCCCCTCCTCAAAACAGTAATATTGCCATAAAAGAAAAGCCAGAAATCAGCAAAGAAATCTCCTACTGTCAAATAGAAAGCATTCAAGAACTAGATTACGAAGGATGGGTTTACGACTTCGAGATTGAAAAACATCATAATTTTGTTGCCAATAATATTATCTGTCACAACACCGTTCAATTCATAGCTTTCCTACTTCATCTACAACAAGAAAAAGCCTTAGAAAATCCTACATTATTAATTTGTCCGACATCCGTATTAGGAAACTGGGAACGGGAAGTGAAAAAATTTGGTCCAACCCTGAAAGTATTACAGTATCACGGTGATAAACGTCCCAAAGGAAAAGCTTTCAAAAATGCCGTGAAAGATCAAAATATTATCATTACAAGTTACTCCTTAGTCCACCGCGATTTAAAATCACTGCAAGAGATTTCTTGGCAGATAATAGCTTTAGATGAAGCTCAAAATATTAAAAACGCAGAAGCAAAACAATCTCAAGCAGTACGACAATTAGAACCAGAATTTCGCATTGCATTAACTGGTACTCCGGTAGAAAATAGACTACAGGAATTGTGGTCAATTATGGATTTTCTAAATCCGGGATATTTAGGGAATCGACAATTTTTTCAACGACGCTTTGCAATGCCAATTGAAAAATACGGCGATACTTCATCCTTATCGCAATTGCGTTCCTTAGTTCAACCTTTTATTTTACGGCGTTTAAAAACAGACCGCGATATTATTCAAGATTTACCAGAAAAACAGGAAATGACCGTTTTTTGTGGTTTAACTCCCGAACAAGCAAAATTGTATCAACAAGTAGTAGAAAATTCCTTAGCCGAAATTGATGACGCAGAAGGATTGCAGCGTCGGGGAATGATTTTAGGTTTACTAGTGAAATTAAAACAAATTTGTAATCACCCAGCCCAGTATTTGAAAAAAAAGAAATTAGACAAACAAGATTCCGCCAAACTTCAGCGTCTCAAAGAAATGTTAGAAGAAGTCATATCAAACGGCGATCGCGCTTTAATTTTTACCCAGTTTGCAGAATGGGGTAAATTGCTCAAACCTTATCTAGAAGAGCAATTGAAGCGAGAAACCTTGTTTTTATATGGTAGTACAAGCAAAAAACAACGTGAGGAAATGATAGACCGTTTTCAACACGATCCACAAGCCCCACCAGTGATGATTCTTTCTTTAAAAGCAGGTGGTGTAGGATTAAATTTAACTCGTGCAAATCATGTATTTCACTTTGATAGATGGTGGAATCCCGCAGTAGAAAATCAAGCTACAGATAGGGTATTTCGTATTGGACAAACAAGAAACGTACAGGTACATAAATTTGTTTGTACCGGGACTTTAGAAGAAAAAATTCACGATATGATTGAAAGTAAAAAACAATTAGCAGAACAAGTTGTAGGTGCTGGTGAAGAATGGTTAACCGAAATGGATACCGATCAACTCCGTAATTTATTAATACTTGACCGTGATTCAATTATTGAAGAAGAGAGTTAGTTGTTAGTATTAGGAATTAATGATTATCAATGCCCCATGCCCAATGCCCAATGCCCAATGCCCAATATTAGTTATTAGTTGTTATAATTTAGTCTAAAATAAAATCATGGAAGCAAATTACGATTTTCAAGCATCAAGAGAATGGTGGTCTCAAAGATGGTTAGAATTGTTAGATTCTTACCGATTTAAAAAGCGTTTAGAACGTGCTAGAAATTATGCTCGTCAAGGAAATATTCTTAGCATCAAATTTCAAAATGCGAAAGTCTTAGCTGATGTACAAGGAAGCGAACCGGAACCCTATAAAGTTTCTCTTTCTCTTCATTCTTTTAGTGATGAAGAATGGGGTTTTATAGTTGAAACAATGTCCCAAAAAGCAATATTCGCCGCCAAATTATTAGCGGGAGAAATGCCACAAAATATAGAAGAAGTTTTTACCGCAAATGGCTTGTCCTTGTTTCCTTTTACCTTATCTGAAGTTAAGAGTAAATGTTCTTGTCCCGATAAAGCTAACCCCTGCAAACATATTGGTGCTATTTACTATCAATTAGCAGATAGATTTAGTGAAGATCCATTTGTATTATTTCAATTACGGGGACGCACCAAAGAAACAATTCTTAGTGATTTACGAAAATTACGTAGCGCTAATATTACAGACAAATCAGAAGAAAAATATGAAGTTAACGAGGTAATTGCGAATCAAAATAATTCTTTAAAATTAGATAAATTCTGGCAATACAATCAACCCTTAGAATCTTCTTTAGTAGTAATTGCACCATCAACAGGTGAAACAGTTTTAGATGTTTTAGGTTCAATTCCTTTCGTAAAAGAAGAGGAAAAGCAAGCAAATATTAATTCTACAGATGTGGTGATGAAATATCTTGATTCATTATATAAAGATGCTAGTCAAAAAGCATTTCTAGATGCGATGAATGTTGGATAAATCCGCAGTTCCCCAAATTCAAATTATTTAAGCTGTTACGCATCTAATTTGTATATTAAGTAGGTTGGGGTTGAAAATAGTAATGCCGGGCAAGTGAGTAGTGAATAGTGAGTAGGAAGAAGGCTTTGGAGCAAGTTTGCCCAAGCTGTAAGTAAGTTAGGGTAAATTTTCGGCCGACTTACTTATTCTATTTGATAGCGAGACCTCAAACTTTGTTCACTTATTACTTTGATACTTTTGACTTTTGACTTGCTGTTGTGCATTTTGAATACACAACAGCTTATCCCCACTCTTATAGAGTGAGGACGCAAAATTAAGTACAACCTGTAAAAATAACTTCAGGAAATTTACCTTGAGCTTCCGTCATTGGTCGTCTTCTGCCTTCTTCTTGCCAGTAATTAATAACTTCTGTAGCCTTGTTGAGCAACTGGACTCGTTCCAATTCTCCAATCCAGTGTTTTGACTCTAACTCATTTTTTAACTCTTCCCAAGCATCAGTTCTAGGCCAGAAAAAGTACTTAGTCAATGGGCTAAATCCTTTACCTACGACTTGGTCAACAGCTAGAGCAACGTTATCATCTAACCACAGAATCTTCAAAATAAACTTGGACAATAACTCTTCATTTTCCATATGTTTGAGCAACCATTAATAACAACAGCAATCGCCTATTTTAACTCAATACTTTGCCACCTGAGCAATTGGGGGGGGGAAAATTAGGAGATGGGGGGATGGCGAGATATGATAATTCGTAATTATTGGCGATTGGCTCCCACCACCTGTCCTTTAGGGCAGATCCCTGATAATTTTGATAATTGATAATTGATAAGTGATAACTGTGAATCAACAAACGTCAATTCCTGCTATTGTTGTTTTTGATATTGATGGTGTAGTACGCGATGTATCGGGTTCCTATCGACGAGCCTTAGCGGATACTGTAGAACATTTTACGTTACAAGGGTATCGTCCCACACCAGATGATATTGATTGTCTTAAGTCTGAAGGTGTGTGGAATAATGATTGGGAAGGTTCTCAAGAGTTAATTTATCGTTACTTTGAAACTCAAGGACAATCTCGCGAGCAAGTAATCGTTGATTATAATTCTATTGTCGCCTTTTTTCAATCCCGTTACCGAGGTACTGATGCTAATAATTTGACGGGATATATTTGTGACGAACCTTTATTACTAAAGTCTAGTTACTTAAACCAACTTACGGAAGCCGGAATTCCCTGGGGGTTTTTTAGTGGTGCGACTCGCGCTTCAGCTACCTATGTTTTGCAACAACGTCTGGGTTTACAATCTCCCGTATTAATTGCAATGGAAGATGCACCTGGTAAACCAGATCCCACAGGATTATTTTCTACACTTGAGTCTCTCGATATGGGTATTGATGATGCTGATAATTTCCCACCAGTAATTTATGTGGGAGATACGGTAGCTGATATGTTCACTGTACAGAAGGCACAAGATATTCGGCCAAATCTTACTTGGATTGGTGTGGGAGTATTACCCCCTCATGTACAGGAAACTGTACAAAAGCGAGATGCTTATGTTGAGTCACTCAAAAAAGCTGGAGCAAAAATAGTTTTAAGTAACGTGCAAGAATTGACTACAGACACAATTCAAGAATTAATTTAAACAGTTAAAGGTTAAAGTTGTAATAACTCCTTACTGCTTACTCCTTACTCCTTACTCATAACTTCTTCTCCCAATCTTATTATTACTCCATGCTAAAAAATAGAGAACTTACTACTTATGAGCAAGCAATGGAAAATTTGAATTCCCTTGCGTCTTCCTTTAATATAGTTACGATTAGTCTTATTAAAGGAAATTTTAGTGAACAATTACTAAGACAAACCCTTGATGTTGTTCAAAGTCGTCATCCTTTACTCAATTCTCGGATTGTCCGAAAATCTAATAATTTTTGGTTTGAAGATGGAGCAGATAAAATTCCCATTACAGTTGTGAATCAGCAGCAGTTTAACCAGTGGGAAGAAGTTGTTATCCAAGAATTAAATCAAAAAATAAATAGCGATCGACATCTACTGCGAGTCACACTTATTAACTTTGAAGAAGAGGAAAATATTTGTTATCTGATCACTACAATACACCACGCGATCGCAGATGCTGCATCATGCATTCAATTACACTCAGAAATATTAACTAATTGTCAAAAAATTGTTGAAGGTAAAGCGGAAACTAATGTGAATCAGTTACCTCAATTACCTTCTGTTTACAAATTAATGCCAAAATCATTCCAGGGTTTTACTGGAAAAATAAGTAATATTCTTTATTTATTGCGCTTACAATTTCAGTCAAGTCAGTATAAACCGATAACTTTAAATTTTGAAAAAAGCGTACCTGTAGAATCTCGTCGCTGCGGTTTGGTTTATAGAAAGCTCAATTCAGAATTGACTACAAACTTGGTAGATGTTTGTCGCCAACAAAAAACCACAGTACAAGGTGCTTTGGGTGCCGCAATGTTGTTTGCAGTGAAGAATAAAACTTTGCAAAGTAATACACAAGATATTTCTTTCAGTTTTCAATCATCTATAGATTTGCGATCGCGTTTACACCAGAAAATAACTAACGAACATCTGGGTTTAATGGCTTCTGTTATCCCTACTTTTCATCACTTAAAAAAAAATGAAAGTTTTTGGGATTTAGCCCAGGATATTAAACAACAATTAGAAACAGGTATAACAAGGGGCTATGCATTCAGAAACATTTTGGTATCTGAAAAGATTATTACATATCTTCTAAAAAATCCCTATAAATCGACTAATACTGCTGGTTTAACTAATATTGGTCGTATTCATATTCCACATGATTACGGTCAATTTCAATTAGAAGAAATTAGCTTTATTTTATCTCAAGCAGTATTCGGAACAATTTTTGGTGCTGCTGTTTCTACCTTTCGAGGAAAAATGCTGTTGAATTTTATGTTTTCTCAACCTTCTATTAGTAGGGAAACAGTAGAAACTTTAGCAGATGATATGATTTCTATTATTACTAATGTTTGTAGTTGAAAATAGCCGATCAATGTTCTTTCCAGAAAAGCTAGGGAGGTTTAGACATGAACAAAAACCTCCTAATGCTATCGTTCAACTAATACTGGTTTCCTTGTAGATACAGCTTTTTCGATAATATCCGCAGCACGTTTTGTACCTCCAGCGTTACGAATTGCAGTTTGCAATCTCACAGCATTTTGCTTGTAAGAATCTTCTGTTAATACCCGCTTGAGTGCTTCTCGTAATTTTGCAACACTCAATTTTTTCAAGGGAATAGCTTCCCCCGCACCACTCCAAACTGTACGCATCGCAATTCCAGGTTGTTCACTGGTGATCGGAATTGCAACCATTGGTACACCACTACTTAATGCTCCTAAAGTGGTATTCATTCCCCCATGGGTGACTACTAAAGCAGCCCTATCAATTAATTGCTCCCAATTCTTTATAAAATTTTGCAATCTCTCCAGGCGTAAATTCTTCCCCACCAATTGCTTGAAATTCCAATTGGGTTGTTTTAAGCTTATTCTCCATTTCTGGAACTTGGAATAAGGTGACACGATGAGCGCGACGTTGGAGTTCGTTTCCTAAAGCGCACATTGGATTGAGATGCCCGATTGCAGGAGGACAAAGAATACCAAAATGAGTCATGATAGATGCTTTTTATTCCAGCGCTTTGTTTATAAAAAAAGTAATCGGTCGAGCTGACCTTACTAATTTATCTCCAATACAATGCCGAAAAAAATATTAGTTGTAATATTTAATCTCATAAATTAGCGCAAGTTTAAACAGTATCAATTTGATTTTTCGTATAAAAAATACTTCTACATCTTCAAGATTACAGATGATTAAGTACATTAATTTAAACAATTGAAATAAGTAAAATCACTGTAATTTAAAAAACTTTTCTAAAGCTGCTACCATACTATCGGGCCAACGTCGCACGTTTTTTACCCAATTAATATCTTTATAACGACGATCTAATCCATAAGCTGCTACCCAATTACTTTCAGCTTCACCTTTTTCTCCTTCTACCCAAAGTGCAGCGGTAAGTGCGGCACGTACATCCGGAAACTGGGGATATTTACGGATAATATTTTTCATCTCCTTTATAGCTTTATCTTTTTCACCAGTTTCATAAAGTGCTAAAACGTAATTAGCACGAGCAAAAGCGAAATTTGGAGCAATTTCCGCTGATTTTTGATAGTCTGCGATCGCTTCTTGCCATTTTCCTAAACCAGCTTCGGCATTGCCCCGGTTATTGTAAGCCATTGCATCATTGGGATCTAATTCCAAAATATGGTTATAATCCGCTATGGCTTCATCCCATCTTCCCAAGCCTTCTAAAGCTGTTCCTCGGTTTAAATAAGGGTCTGTAACATTAGGCGCAAGTTCAATCGATTTGTTAAAATCTGCCAATGCTTCTTCTAATTTATTTTGACTAACTCTAGAATTTCCCCGATTACTCCAAACTGCTGCATTATCAGGAAATTTTTCCAGAATTTGCGTCCAATATTCTTCGGCAGCAGCAAAATCACCTTTATTTGTAGCAGCAAAGGCTTTATTTCCTAATTCATCCTGTTGTTTTAATTGCTCTTGTGTCAAATTAGAATTTTCAGATGCACTAACAACAGGTTGAGTACAACCGAATATAAAAAGTAAACTTAGTAAGATTCCGATTCGTTTGATCGTGAGTAATTTGTTCATATTAATTTTTTTCATAATTGTTGATAATAATATTGATATAGGAGGAATGGTTCCCAACCCCCCAAACCACAACAGTGTATTTAATTCAAATAAGAATTACTATGGTGATTAAGTTATGAATTCATGATTAAAGTCATAACTCATAACTTATAACTCTTCTCCCTACTTCCTATTTTTAAATCAAGAAAGTAAAGATAACTGTTCCGAAGGCGGCTTAAAACCTAAATGTTTGTAAGCTGCGGGTGTTGCTACCCTACCACGAGGAGTGCGTTGTAAGTAACCAATTTGCATTAAATATGGTTCATAAACTTCTTCAATGGTTTGGGTATCTTCTCCTGTAGCTGCAGCAACTGTGTCTAATCCTACAGGACCACCATTAAATTGTTCTACTATTACGCTTAACATAGTGCGGTCAGTCCAATCTAAGCCACAAGGATCTACCTGGAACAACTGTAGGGCTTCTGCTGCAACGCTTTCATTTATTTCGCCACATGATTTAACCTCAGCATAATCGCGGACGCGTTTTAGTAATCTATTAGCAATACGCGGCGTTCCTCGTGCCCTACGTGCAATTTCTGTTGCTCCATCTTTCGTTACATCAGTTTTAAGTAATTTAGCAGTTCGCAGGACAATTTCACAGAGTTCTTCTACTTCATAAAATCTTAGTTTTTGAATTAAACCAAAGCGATCGCGCAGAGGAGAAGTTAAAGCGCCGACGCGGGTTGTTGCTCCGACTAAAGTAAATTTTGATAACGGTATACTACGGGTACGAGCGCTAGAACCTTTGCCCACGGTAATATCTAAACGATAATCCTCCATGGCCGGGTATAAAATTTCTTCAGTCATCCGGGAGAGGCGATGAATTTCATCAATAAAGATAATATCCCCAGGTTTGAGATTAACTAGCAGTCCCATAATGTCTCTAGGACGTTCCAAAGCGGGAGCGCTGGTAATTTTGTAGTTTACTCCCATTTCAGATGCTAAAATCATTGCCATTGTAGTTTTACCCAGACCGGGAGGACCGTAAAGCAGGAGGTGATCTAGTACTTCACCTCTAGATTTTGCTGCTTTGATGGCAATGTCAAGTACATCTTTTAAATCTTTTTGCCCAATATAATCGGCAAATTGGTGTGGACGAATACCCTCTTCTTTATTATCCTGTTCATCTGTAGCTGCTTGAGGTTGCAATAATTTTTCACCACTTTCACCACTTGGTTTTTGCCCAGGTTTTTTTCGGTGACGTGGTTCTTTGTCTGGTTCTGAAGGCTGGGGCTGTTTTTTAGAGGAGATAATCGCCATAGAAAAACGAGTAGATAGTTTTTACTTGTTCTAAAAGTTGAGGCAATGAGTAAAAATTCATCGTCACAGTAAATGCGAGAAAACACGGTTGCCAAAATTTTTTTTGTCGAGTAAGCAAGTCAGTTTTAAAATTTATATTCCGCAGTTATTCGATGGGAGTGCTTTCATAAATCATGCTAGCTAAGAGAATCTTACCGTGCTTAGATGTCAAGGCGGGACGTGTTGTAAAAGGAGTTAACTTTGTAGATCTTAAAGATGCTGGTGACCCAGTAGAATTAGCTAAGGTTTACGACGAAGCTGGTGCAGATGAGATTGTGTTTCTCGATATTACAGCTACTCATGAAGACCGGGGCACTATTGTTGATGTCGTTTACCGTACTGCCGAACAGGTATTTATTCCACTAACTGTGGGTGGAGGAATCAAAACCTTAGAAAATGTTAAAGAACTGTTACGAGCTGGGGCAGATAAGGTTAGTATTAATTCAACAGCGGTACGAAACCCAGATTTCATTAATCAAGCCAGCGAACGCTTCGGCAATCAATGTATTGTTGTAGCTATCGATGCTAAAAGAAGGTCTGATACAAACAATCCTGGTTGGGATGTGTACGTTCGTGGTGGACGAGAGAATACTGGTTTGGATGCCCTTCACTGGGCACAAGAGGTTGAAAAACGTGGCGCAGGAGAATTATTAGTAACAAGTATGGATGCTGATGGTACTCAAGCCGGTTATGACATTGAATTAACCAAGTCAATTGCAAATTCTGTCAATATTCCGGTAATTGCTTCCGGTGGTGCTGGAAACTGTCAACATATATATTCCGCAGTTACCGAAGGCCAAGCAGAAGCAGCTTTATTAGCATCACTTTTGCATTACGGACAACTTAGTGTCGAGCAAATCAAAAATTATCTAAATGAGCGAAAAATTCCCGTGCGAAATTAATTTTGAAATATTCACTAATTGCTTGTTCAATGTCTAAATTAGTTCAACACAGTTCTTAAAAACGATGTTAATATAAGTTTACAATAATTAATATATCTTAAGAAATATGTTGATTCCTATTTTAGTTTTTGATGTAGCGTTAGTAGCTTGGTCTTTACACCTAATGGAAAGGGCTTTTGAGGACAAAGAATTTTCATTGATGTTGGCTGGGATGTTGGTTGCTCTAGCAGCTGCGGCAATGATGGTAGTTTACTTCTTGATGGGGCACTGTATGAGTTACTTACTACAAGCTTCATCATAATTTTATGAAGTTAAGTAATTAATCTGATTAATCTCATTGTTAAATTTATTAAAATTTATCTATTGACAAATTGTCTATTGTTGAGGCATCATTAAAGATGCATTTTGCGGGGTTATAGCTCAGTTGGTAGAGCGCCTCAATGGCATTGAGGAAGTCAGCGGTTCGAATCCGCTTAGCTCCATTTTTAATAGCTTATGCTTCCAATAAAATGTTGTGACTTTACCCATAACTTTGCCGCAACGGCAAGCTTATGCTTCCAATAAAATGTGGCAAACTTATGGTTCCATTTTTTCGTGATAATTTTTAACATATATTCCGTATTTCATATTGTATTACGAAGTAACACAATAATTATGGTTAGCTTGGTGATTTTTTACTTATAAATACTTGACTTTTTCCAATTTTGTGCATTAAGTGCGTATTACATAATGAAGTGCGGAATGTCGGTTTTAAGCTTCACAACCCAAGTTCGCGATTAGCTTCTCTAAGAGCTAATCTAACCTTCTTGTATCGGAAGTAACCTGGTTTGGAAACTAGTTTTGAAACAGCAGATTCAGAAGGATATTTACCTTGATTATGTAGCTCAAAAGCAACTAGCCGTACTTCCTGGCAGCACTCCTAAGCGTGTTTTCTTATGGTAATCTTTCTGATAACTGACATACCTGGCAGAAATAGCACGACATAAATCTGGAAAATATTTGTAAATCGTTCTTCTATTAATTCCTAATCGCCTAGCTACTTCTTCCATAGATAAAATAGGAGACTCATCATTTGTAAGTAAAGCTTCTAAGTCGGATTTGATTTTCTCAGAATTAAATGGCTTACTCTTTTTTCTTGATTTACTTTTAATTTCAGTTGTTAATAATTTCCTTGAGAGACATAAATTGTTAGTTTCTTCTGTCAAAAAGCTGAGAATTGATACTCCAAGAAAGTAACAAATATTTGTTACTGCTTTAAGAGAAGGTGAATTTTTACCTTTACACCAGAGCCAAACAGTATTTCTAGGAATATTAATTTGACGAGCAAATTCAGCTATATTTCATAAAAGCAATTTGCTCAACCCACTTAGATAGATTGAGAGCGATTGTATTAGAAGATAAAGAATCATTCAAATATGGAGTAGCAGCAATTAATTCTCCAATAGTTTTAGCAATCCATATTTTCTGTTCTAGCTCATTTTTTTTCAAAGTGTTCCTGTTGACTGGCTCTTGGGATGGAAGCCCTAACCACTTGCCACATTTTGAACAATATCCTGGTCGCGATCGCGAAGCGCATGCCCTTTGGGCTTATCGCCAAGCCAGCGTAGTGTTTTTTTGATGACAATGAGAACACTCAACAATTAATTTATAGTTGTGATAGGGGCATATTTCCACTACATCTAGCGACCAAAGTAAAGGCTCATAAATTAATTGTTTTTTCTCATACCATTCTTGGTAACAAATCGGACACCAAGCTCGAACAGGGCGCAGTAAATTTCTAGAAGGGAATAGTTTGCACCAAGTTTGTAAGGTAAGAAAGCATAAATTTTCACGTAGTGTCAATTTCTGTAGAGCTTGAACTAAGTCCAGTGCCATGACACCACTACCGTTGAGTGCGGTAGTGTGCTTGTAAATTTTGTGTAAATTAGTACTCCCATACTTCTTGTTAACAAGTGTTGCGAGTTCCTTTTCCATTAAAACCCCTGGATTCACACTGCGGAGCTTCAGCTAATCGAGATATATAACCAGTTAAGCTTTCTACATAGGGAGTACCAATACCAATAGGCTCTAATTGATATAACCGACTACGAGATGGAATAGCAAGCTTCTTTAAATCCCAAGATTCGTATGTTTCTAATGCATTAGCTAACATCTTCCTGCACTCCAATGGGGTCTCTTTTAGGTTTGCGTTTGCCAACCTTTCTTGAGGGACGAGTGGTTTTTGGGGTTTCTTCTGATAGCGTGATTGGTTTTGTGTCAAGTCCTAATGCAGAACGTAAGTTTTGTACATCTGTTTCTGTTTCAGATAATTGTCTTTCTCCTTCTTGAATTTCTTGAAACATCCTCTTGCATTGAGCGACCGACCAAGCCCGTTGTTGCAAGTCTTTGAGCGTAACGGTTGTAGCTTCTCTATTGAGAGCATCTTTAAAAGCGCGTGTTAACCAATTTTTCAGTATGCCAACACATCCTAAACTACGCTCATACAAATATTCCCAATGGCTAACTAAATCTGGAGTTTCTGCTAGTGGCATATGCTGTTGGAAAGTCAACAATACGCTTTTGAAAGCCTGTACGTCTTCTGGATTATCAGCACAATAACGGCGAAAATGAATATCAACGCTACGACGCGAGAGTTGACCGCTTAAATTACGAAATGTAAGTAGTTCGTATGTTCCTAATAGACAATGCAAAATCCCTGTCATATTTGCTAGAGATTTGAGACAATCTAATTGATCTTGAAGCTTGTGTCCGCTTGCCATCTTGCTAAAATGTTGTGCTTCATCTACAAAAAATACGTCAGGATGGCGATGCTTAAGAGCATTTTCTAAAGCTCTGCGTAAAGCAGGTGCAACTACTTTCGACTCAACATTAATTTTGCCAAAATTATTATCGCGAGAGATACCACGCACACCATAATCAAACTTGTAATCGATTAAAGGTTCTTCTAAGGCGATTAAGGCGCGTGTGTAGTAATCTTTCCAGTTGAAGTTTCTCGATTCTGGGGCTACGGCTTCAACACCAACAACAGGAACACAACCGCGATCGCTTTCGAGTAATGATAATGCTAGTTCTGTTAATTTCTGCTCGACACGGAGCCGCAAAGTTGTTTTACCGACACCGCTAGCACCGTAAACAAAGATAAATGATGCCCCTGCGGGTTCGGCAATTGTTCCCATGAGTTTGTCATAGACTTCTTTAAGTCGAGGATGTGCTACGGTGTAATTCTCAAAGTAGGCAAGCCTTTCTGTAGCAGATTGTTTGAGGAGTTCAGGCGGAAATCCAGTAGATTTTGTCATAATTAAAACTCCTCGTAAACTACAAGTGTATCTGGGATAAGTGCTTCATCTTGATCCGCTGGAGTATCAGTATTTTCAAAATTAGCTGGAATAATTTTTGTTTGTTCGTTACGGCTGGTTGTCGCTTTCCCGCCGTCAATTATCCTAAAGACTTCCCTAGCTTCTGCATCATAGGAGCGCTGTTCTAGTAGACCTTCTTGTTCTTCTACAGATGCTAAAAATTCTGCTAATTTCTTAGCATAAGATTGAGATTGCCGTGCATGATTTGAGGAGCGTTTGCGTAACTCAGCACTAGCTAACTTCAATTCTTTTTCTGAACGACCTTGAAATTCTGCATAATATTGAGAAATACACTCTACCCACTGTCCTCGAACAAAGGCATAAGCGATACCAATATTAAATGGGTCGTATCTTATCTGCACAGAGGTATTTTCAATTTGGGGGTCGCGAAAACTATTAGACCAGTAGTAAATTGAGTTAATTTTTACACCACGTCCAATTTGAACTTTTGCTTTCCCACTTTTAGTTGTAGGTAGGGTAAGAATCTGAAAGTTTTCATCGTAAGGAATCATGCGGTGAACTCGATTGCCACTGATCGCCATCCCCGCAGCAAACCCATCCCTTGGACTTTGGAAAAGTGCTGGGTGTTCGTCTGTATCGTAAACTTCGTAAGCCCAAGTACAAAGATATTCATAAAGTGAGCCAAGTGTCCATACAGCTTGATTTTTAGGGTTCACTGACTTGGTTACTTGGCGGACGTTACGAGTTATTTGTGTATTACCGACTAAGTTATGAACAAATTGAGTATTGGATGTACCAAATAGGCGTTCGCAAACGGAACCAAAGCGAGCTTTGGCTGGGGGTCTTTGCTTTTTTGTACATTCAAAAGTAGCTAAAAGCGTTTCAAAGTAAGTGCTGTTAAACTCTGCACCGTTATCTACGACTACAATTTGGGGAAGCCTAGCGTGACGCTGAACACAAATTCTTAGCGCCATTAAGCAAGAACGATATGAAGGTGAGTCAAAGGTTAGGTAAACTGCCAGCAATCGACGTGAGTAAGCATCTACTAGAAATGTTGCCCAAGGTCTGCCAAGATTGCTACCTGTACGAGAGCAAACTAGCTCTACATCTAACTGGGTATGATCTATATGCCCAATTTCAAAGGGGCGATAAGCCTGCGGCATGCGCTTCGCGAACGCCATGTCTTGGGGTAGTTTTAGTCAGTTCCCAATAGAAGGATTCATGTTTGTAAGCGGCACGACGACCTTTGCGTTTTTTAGTTTGTTCGTAAACAGGACGGTGTTTTATTTCTTTGGTAAATGCTTTGTAACTCGGAGCAATCACACCAGATTGTTCGCAAACTAGAACTAAAGCCCCATAAACCTCCCGCATTCTTTTTTGTTTTATAGTTTCATAGTCTTCTAAAATAAATTTCTCCATAATTGCTAAGGTATCTTCGGGCAACTTGCGCTGACGATTACCTTTGACACTGCGATGGGACAAAAGCCCAATGTAGCCGCAACCGTATTTTTGCTGTGCAGTTAGATATTTGGCTTTCCAGTTATGTAAAACACCTAATCTACGCCCGTTAGTTGCTTGATAGTCAAGTTTAATTTGTGGTGGTTGATCGTAGAATTCTAAAACATCTTGATTGTGTTCTAACTGATAGATAATTGGCAGTTCAACCCGATGAGACTCAAATTGAATCGTGACTTCCATCTTGCGACTAGGGTAGCGTCCCGAAACATTCTTGCTACCGCCACCAACGCGACGAGATGGTTCAGATGAGCGAACTTTCTCAATTATTTTTTGCCCTGCCTCGGATATTTGAAGGCGAGCAACCCATTGTTCAAATTGCTCTTTCATAAGTTTTGAAAGTCCTGGGGAACTCTATACCTATGTCCTTGCGGATAACTATTTCCCTCCGGGAGACGCTTCGCTAACGCTAACAGGCGGAGAGGAACACGCTACCAGCACTTTTACTTTTAAGTGCCTTTAGCTAGATATTTTCGAGATGTGATGATTAAACCAGTAGAACGTCGAATTAATCGCACTTTATTTTTAGAGAACTGTCCAAGCCGTTTCCAGTTTGCATTACTAACAGAAACTTGGGTATTAGTATCTCCACTTACCCATCCACGGTAAGTTTTATTAGCTTTAACAGCTTCGACATTATCACCTTTACGATATCCGTGCTGTGTAACACTACCACCATATTTACGTCTTTTACCTCCTTTGTTTGGAACCATTAAATGTAACTGTCTACGACTGATAGGAGGTCTAGAAATAACCAGAAATATTGAATCAGTTAAGGTTATCTCTCCTCGCCATCCCATCGAATTATTGTCAACAATTCCGTAATTCATCCAGTTAGAAGCAGCTAAGGCAATTCCATCTACAGCATGGGTTTGAGGAATTTTTAAAGACTTATCACTTTTCTCTTTTTCAAGCTTTAAGTGTTCGCGGATTTGATAAGTTTCGTAACCTTGAAGAGTTTTGAAATCAAATAAATAATCAAGCTTACTTAATTTTTTGCATTGGTCTATTTGACCTACCATGACCGGACTAAACCCTTTGTTCCCCGACGCTTTTACAACTTCGTAAACAACCTTTGATACTGGAAATAACTTAATTATTAATCCTAGTATTCGTCTTTCTAGTTGTTTATTCGCGTTTATGCTTGGGGGTAATTTTTTCTGTCTACGGTTATCGAATCTAGTTTGACGATGACTACGTTGGTTAAAGGGTATTTTTTTGTTAATTCTTCTACCTCTTCTACAACGTCGCATCATGGCACGTTGAGCCATTCTTTTAGTTATATTTTTAAAGGGTAAATCAACGTGAATAGTCAGTAAAGTGCTTTTGTGAGATAAAACTGCGATCCCGGTAAATTGTTTGCCTGGGTCGATTCCAACAGCAATATCTTGGGCTTTATCCCCACTAGCGGGTGTTAATAATTGAATGTAGAAAATGCCTAGTTTAGACCATTTGCCTATAGCTTTACCTTCTTTTATCCAACGTCGAGCGCGACTTCGTTTGGTAGGCATTAACGGCTCGCTGTCGTAGTTAATTACAGGTACACGCATAAAGAGATAATCCTTCGTGTAAAGTTTAAGTCCCCTCGCCCACCATCAATAAGATGTCCTTTCTACAAGCAACTGACCAAACAGTTTTAGAGATAATCCGGACTGGGGAAGCATCCGGAAGTCTTTACCGATTGATGGCTCACGGGCTAGTCAGACACGCAAAATTTGGTTCTTGCAAGCTCCCGGCTTTTAGCCGGGAGTTACTGACATAGTCTTTACTAAGCACTTTGCGCTTTATTTTTTGAATCTATCGAAATAAGACTATAAAGTTAGGAACTTGTTTACCTGATAACATACTACTTAAAATAATAACACTTATAGTGTGCAAAAATCTACTGATAGTAGGTAGATTTTACAGCAATACTAGTTCACTATTGTTTTGTGATAAAAAAACACTTCAGTATTGAGTACCGTTTTGGCAAAGCGATTAGGCGACGAAGGCGAGAGCTAGATTTGTCTCAAGAAGAACTAGCTGAGAAGTCAGGGCTTCATCGCAATTACATCTCAGGTATCGAAAACGGAGAGCGTAACCCTTCGTTAAAAAATATTGTTAAGTTAGCGGTAGCTTTAGAAATATCTGTCTCCGATATTTTTGTGAATTACGGCATCGAGGTTAAAAGCGAATCGGAAACTAGTTCCTGAAATTTGGCTTTGAAAACTAAAGTATGAGCGTAATGGTTAATCCCAAACGGATGACTATTCACTTAGAAAATTGGAACCTAAAACCTCCAAAAATACCACAACGGAGTCGGTTATTTTCTCTTGAACCCGTGGCGGTGGGAACTCCCTATGCTGAAAGTCTTAGTAGTTATCTTCATCGTTTAGCCCAGGAGCATTGTTTAACCTCTCAAAAGCTCGTTATGGGAGAAATTGCGCCACTTATCCTCAAAAATGAAGATAAATCTGAGCTATTGAAAAAAAATGTGAGTCACCTGTTGGGAAATAGCGACGCTAAACCAGCTATCAACGGAATGCGAGAAATGACAGGACAGTTAGTCACTGTCTTAGAAGAGTTAACAATGCGTCAGGATTTACGCTTTTTGACCCTTTTAAGCTGGAAAGGAATGATTTATGATAAGGGGTTGTTTAGGAAGTATCGTGCTTGGTGTCCTTGTTGTTGGGAAGAGTGGAGGCAGAAGAACACAACTATCTATGAGCCATTATTATGGTCATTTAAGGACGTAGAATTTTGTTTGATTCACAAACAGCGATTAATAGAAGAATGTCCCCATTGTGGTTCGCATTTACCTGCGATCGCTAAGTTGTCACCTGCGGGATTTTGTTCTCGTTGTTACGGGTGGTTAGGACAGGAAATTAAAGGCGAAGAGGAAATTGAGGAATATCGAGTTAAGATTCAAGGAATTAGCGAATTAATTGCCCTTACTCCCCAATTAGGATATGAACCCATTCCAATCGAGTTAACCCGAAAATTACAACTAATTTTGTTAGTGTTTGAACAAGCAATTGGGAAAGATTTGTTGTTATTGGGAGATTTAGGGAGAATCATCGAATCTTTGAAGATAGCCTCAAAAACAAATCAAAATCAACCTTATCATCTGTTAAAGTTGATTATTCCCGTGTGCGAGAAGGCGAGGATTAGTGTATATCAGTTATTTAGGTCGGATTTTCGGGAATTGGGCAAGATATTATTCGAGAATTTTGGTCTGGAATTAAAGTTGTAGAAGTTTAGTATAAATCAAAAATTGATATCAATTCCAGTTACATCGGTATTATTCCCTTTTTCACCTAAAGTTTCAGGAGTATTTTGCCGCTAGGAAAATTTCTTTGTGTTTGGCTTGAGGGAGTGCGATCGCTTTCAATTACTGAAAATATGGGATAGAATCATCCGACTGATACTAGAAAAAAGTACGTATCTTGAGAGCGTGCTTTTTATTGTCAGGAGATGGCTGGCAAGATTTACCATGAAAAAGCATTGACTTTAGTAATTTTGAACAACATGACACAGCATAAGGCGCAACTCAACAGCCATATAATAGAGTATTTAGATTATTACTGTAATTTGCTTGATGCACCTGGATTCGCTGTTTTGCTTAAAGGTAAATGGGGATCTGGTAAAACATGGTTTATCAAAAGGTATTGCGAGAGCTTAAGGGATAAAAAGCGGAAATGCTTGTATGTTAGCCTTAATGGTGTAACTAGCTTTTCCGAAATAGAAGAAGCCTTCTTGCAACAACAGATTCCTTTTCTAGCATCTAAGCCAGTAGCAATAGGTAGAAATCTTATTACACAAGTTTTAAAGAATAGTTTAAAACTTGATGTAAATGATGCTGCAACATTAAATCTTACAACTCCAAGTATGAAGCTTACTGAGCTTTTTACAAACCTTGAGCAAAGTATTTTGATATTTGATGATTTAGAGCGATGCAGCATAAATATTGTCAATATACTGGGCTATATCAACAGTTTTGTAGAACAAAAAGAATTAAAAGTAATTATTGTTACTGATGAAACGAAGCTAAAAGAAAATTCCAGCTACTTGGTATCATGCAAAGCGATCAATGGAAATTTCACGACATAATCTCCTTAAATAACTCGCATGATTGGGGCGTGCCAGGACTGAGATATGCTCAAATACCTATATTGAAAGAGATAAAAACAAGTGAATTTGTAGAAAGCTTGCTGCAACTCAAATTTGACCATCAGACGACTATTGGTTTTGCACTAAAAGAACGATATAAGTTCGATGGCAACAATGAAAAATTACTTGAGGAATTGGATTGGCTTAAATCTGTTCGGGATTTATTACTGGATGAGGTTGATCAAAGAAAGGGCAAGCCGAGTGGACACTCTATACAAGTACTAATCGACCTTGATCTGAATGAAGCGATTCAAAAGCTTGAAGCGACAGCGCATCGATTACAGCAATCGCAAAACAACAGTTGTTAAGCACTGGGGGGTGATGGTTTTGAGCAACGCCTAACGGCATGAAGCCAAGACTCACAACTTTACATTAATTTTAGGGCAAGCTGGAATTAAGTTGAGCAACGCCTAACGGCATAAAGCCAAGACTCACAATATATGACCGCATTGGGGACAAAATCCAGTAAATTGAGCAACGCCTAACGGCATAAAGCCAAGACTCACCTACCGATTATCCAGGAGAAGCTTGTCTGTATTTTTGAGTAACGCCTAACGGCATAAAACCAAGATTCACCCATCATAGCATTTGGCTTATTCATACCTGATGCTTGAGCAACGCCTAACGGCATAAAACCAAGACTCACATAAAATAGAACGTGGTGGTGTTTTGATAAAATCACACTGTAATCCTTCCGGTAATTTTGTTTCTCAAATCCCTTCCCCAGCAGAGATACTTGTCAAATCGGAGATTGAATCATCGTCCACGCCTTTTCAGGAGGTGACAATTTATCCATTTCGTCAATCCGATACCTCAAAAACCGGGTATTTCTTGACCCCACATGGTCAACCCAATAGGGTAAGGTTAACCAACCTTGATTATCCATAATTACCCAATGTCTCGCCTCCCCTAGATAATCTTCTGAAACAAGTTTGATGGATTTAATCAACTGGTCACTTTCTCCCAAAAATAGACAACCAAACCGTCTAACTAACTCAGGATGCGAGAATGCAAACTGTATCCGCTCCCTCAAACTTGGTTGTATCTTCTCCCCATCAGAACGAACCCAAATCAAACACTTCAAATTAGACAAAATTTCTTGATAACCAGGAATCACGTTCTCCGGGTGGCTAAAATCAGCATTCTTAAACCGTCTCATTTGACGCAAAATTCGCGATTTCTTGGGACTAGATAACATTGCGATCGCCAATTCCACCCCACAGTGGCGATAAACATCCGTTTCCCCTACCAAAGACAACAACATCCCATATACTGTCGCTGGAGGAGGAACGGGATAGGTTTTTCCCATTTCCCTAGCATGGGACTTCCGAAAAGTCGCAAATGGAACATCCAAATAGAGAATTAATGGTGCAATCATTTTGATTATTTTAAGCCCAAATCTCTTTTAATGACGGTTTTCAAAGCTTCAATCATTTCATTTCTATTCCGATAAATATGCGCCTTTTTAAAAGGGGAATTATCAAAATTATCTAATTGCTGTAAATCCTTAACAATTGTTCCTCCAATCCACAACGTACTAGGGTCAATTTGCCCGCATTCTACTTCATCTATAAATTCTTTTGTCAGTTTTGCTTCTTTACTCTTAGGGTCGCAATATTCAAAGCAATAGGAAATATATGAAGCAAAATGATTTGTCCATTGCAATACCAAACTATCGGGACAGAAAGGATAATTAAAAATATTACTACTTCCTCCTACCTTGGGCAGATTCATAATCCCATCTATCAGAGGTAAAATCCGCGAAAAGCCTTTGAGATGAGTAGCATTAATTGCAAAATAATATTGATATCTAGTTGCATGATATTCGGTGAAATGAAGCGATTTACTATCCTTTTCTCTGCCACTTTTTGCCCCTAACTTAATTGCACCATCATAGGGCGTAAGCGACACCGCCATATTCATTCCTAAAGCACCCAATCGCTGATTTTGACTGCTGACTTTTGTTTTTTTCTTTTTCCTCTTGGTTGTTGAAGTCTCCTCCTCTGTTTCCGCAGACTCTAATAAAGCAAACCCAAAAATATCATCGTCATAAAATTTTTCTGGATCGAAATCTTCACTTGTTAATCGATTAATATGTTCATCTTCGTCCCAAACTCGATTAACTAAATAACCTTGCTTTTGCAGATAAAAACGTAACGCCCACCGAATTGCACTTGAACCTACAAAAGAGTGAACTTTACCATTCCAATAGCCTTTTTGTAGAGTAGTCTTATTGCCTCGACTAATGTCATGATTTAAGGATGCTAACCCATAGCGAGTGAGGACTGTTCCGTAGAGATAATAATTGGGGATATTATTATCATTCTTCTTCTGACTCATCATTCATTTCTTCTAGTTTTTGATTGTTTATTAATGAATAATCATCTCTATTGGTAGATTTATGGTCGGGCTTATAACTAGCAATTGCTAACAATGCCCAGTTAAAGTATTCTTGTCAATTTTAATTTCTTCTATCCCCATTAATGTTCTTTGACGGGAAGCTTGATTCATTTTTTCATATAACCAAACTTGACAAGCTTGATAGTAATCAACCTCAGTGTGAATATCGTCTAAGCTGTGATAAATTAATCCTGCTTCACCAAGGTTACTAACATGAAACTGTTTAGTTTCTAATTGCTGTAACCGCCATCTTCTTTGAGAAGCATCTTCAAAATCTTTTATTTCTGGAATCAACATCAGGTAGCGATGGGGTTTCTTTTCCTTCAAATCCTCTGATGGAATATGAAATAAGAAATAATGACAAACAACTGGTACAAATAATAATGCGAAAGCGTATGCAGGTGTTTCTTCCAGTTTTGTAATATTCTGCGTCTTCGCATGACGAACAATTCCCCCCAAATACAACCAACTGGTTATTTTCACATAATCACATCTCAGTTTTTGGGTATCTGTATCACATAACTTCTCCGCGAAGGTTTGATGTGCATACCAAGTTAGGGATTTGTATTGATACTCGACTTTTTGTTCTTCAAGCGTTAATTCAGTGTCAACTAATTTTCCTGCTTTATAAAACCGATTATGACGCAGAAAAACAGCAGATATTCCTTCATGAATATGGATTTTATGACTTAAATCTATTTCATCATTTTCTAGTCCTGCCAAATGAATTAAACCTGTATCATCTAATTTAAAAGACTCCTTAATTAACCAAGATAAGGCAACTAAATCACTTCCTTCCCAGAATAATTTAATAGTATCAGTAGTCAAAAGCCATGATACATATGCTACCCGTTGAAGAGATGAGGGATATTGCTGTTCTAATCGCTTTAAAGTCATGTAAAGTCCCGTCATTCCAGCGCGGTGCATGATTGTCGTATCCGCAGCATCGAGAGATAGGGAAATTTTGGGTTGGGTAGCAATCATGTAATGGTTTCCTTCTCTTCCTTGTTGCGAGTCGCTGGGACAAATATTCCACACATCATCTTTCGTTTTCCCCCAATACCTTGTTCTTGCAAGGTTAAGGAATCTTCAGGGTTAAGTTCGCTTACCTTTACGCCAAATCCTCTAACTTTAAACTGTTTCCCTCCCTTACTGATGCTTAATTGCCTTCTTTGAGGTGTTCCATCTTTTCGGGTAAGAAGTTCAATTTTTCCTTGTATTTCTAAATTATCTAGTTGCCGTTGCACAGCTTCAATAAAGTTACTAGGTTCTTGAAACCCTTTGATTACAACCAATCGTGAATAAACGCTTTCTGAGGAAATTAACGGTTTGTAATCGGGAATATCTAGTTGATAAGAATTTTTACCTATGTGAAAACCTTGACCTGCTAAATAGGGATACAATAGGGGAATGTGTTGATGAAAAATCCGAATTTTTAAACGAGATTGAGCCGCGATCTCAAGCAAATTGTTCCTAGTTGGTATTCCAGCAATCGGATGAATTCCAACAGACTTCAGTTCGTGAAGACTAGGACAAATCCTTGACAAAGCACTATAGATAACATAGCCATTATCAAGAGGAATAGGTGCGCCTCTTAACTTAAAAGTTAAGTCTACATATTCCTCACTTGGAATTAATAGGGCTGTCATAGATGAAAATTTATCTCCGACACCAGCATAAACCCCTTCTGCTCTTTCCTGCTTTCTGTATTCGATTGAACTCACGGCAGGCTTATCATTCCAAAATGAACTATCGGCAAAATTATGGTTCCAAGATGCCAATTTCACCCAAAATTAGCTGACGTAAGAATAAGGGTTATGGTGTTGTTGGCGGCAAAGTTATGGTTCTAGTCGCGGCAAAGTTATGGGTAAAGTCACAAATGTGGCAAACTTATGGTTCCAATTTTTTTTGATAATTTTTAACCTATATTCTGTACCCTCACTGTCGTAATCACGGATTTATATGGATTAAAGGATTACACGGATGATTAATAGGAGAGTTTTTATGGGTTCGTGTAATTTATTGAATTAGTATTTTACATGACGAGGCGTTTGAAAGTTAGGCTTTTGCTGCCAAAGTTTATCAGTAATCCTACTTCTAATTTATAGACTTTTAAATAGTTAAGAGCTTGGGCTAGGTGGACATCTTCGAGTTGGATGACAGCTTTGAGTTCTACGAGTATTTTGTTTTCTACTACAAAATCGGCTCTACGTGTACCTATGGGTTGGGGAAGATCTTTGTAGTATATGTGTTGTTCAATTTCACGGGCAAATTCTAGTTTTGCTTGATGCATTTCGTAAGCTAAAGCGCGCTGGTAGATGACTTCTTGGAAACCGTTACCTAGAAATTTGTGAACTTCAAAGGATGCTCCGATTATTTTTTGGGTAATGTCGCCGTATTTTAAATTACTCATTGTTAGAAGGCGGATTAAACGGATTATGAAATTACACGGATTTTTGTTTTACACTCTTTTCTTATCTGTGTCATCCTTTAATCCTTCTAATCCGCGTTCAAGTTCACCTTGTGGCAGGTGTTGTATCTATAATCTGGGAACTTTTTGTTTGAAAATTCTTCTTTCCTGAATAATCCCTTAATAAACCCATAAGTGCTGGTACTACAGTTGGTGTGAGAATTGTGGAAAATGCTAAACCTCCTGTAAGCACAATTCCTAATCCTTGATAAAGTTCGGCACCTTTTCCGGGTATTATTGCTAAGGGTAACATTCCTAAAACACTGGTTCCGGCTGACATGAAAATAGGGCGGAGTCTATCTTTTACTGCTAAATAAAGGGAATCATCGTAGCTTTCACCTTCTTGTTGTAACTGTAGCGCTCTATCTACTAGCAAAATGGCGTTATTAACTACTACCCCAGTCAATATTACAAATCCCAATCCTGTAATCATATCTAAAGGAACTACTACACCAGGTATGGAATTTGCAAGTATTAAGCTTAATAAAGCTCCGGAGATTCCCATAGGTACTGTTGCCATAATTAAAATTGGGAAGGTGAAGGAGCGATACAAGGCAACTAAAAGTAAATAGGTAATTAACAAAGATAAAACAAAGGTTGAACCCAATTGCATTAATGTTTCCGATAGCACATCGGCAGATCCAGCTAATTCGGCGCGGAAACCTGGTGGTAAACTCTGGCGCAAGGGTTCTAAAATTTGTTGTTCGGTTTGCTCTACTAATGCCCCTAAAGGAGCTTCTCGGGCAACTCTAATGGTAAGGGTAATTGAGCGTTCTAAATCTACGTGGTTAATTGCATCTGGCCCAGTAGCTTCTACAACTTGTGCCACATCCGTAAGTTGTACTTGTCTGCCGTTACCAATATTGAGTGGTAATTGCCGTAATTGTTCTGGTGTTTCTACTGATGTATTTTCAAGTTCTACAGTCACATCAAGTTCTCGTTTACCATCGGTAAATTCGGAAGCTCGCAAACCTCCCAAGGCAGCTTCGACAATCGATCCGAGTTCTGCTTCTGAAAGTCCGACTTCTGCTAAACGCTCTCTGTTCGGGATAACTTGTAATTCTGGCGCTCCGATAACAAAGTTTGAACGGACGTTTTGCACTCCATTAAGTCCCCTTAATTGCTGCATCACCTGTTGTTGCAATTGATTCAACTGTTCGAGATCTTGTCCCACAAGGTTAACTTCAAATTCTTTACCAGGATCGCGAAAAATTGATACACGACGGGGAACTATGAAACGATATCCGGGAAACTTACCGCCTTGCGATCGCAGTCTATCTACAATTTCATCAAGTTTATTACCAGTTGCTTGTGATGGTTCGACAAAGGCGGCGATCGCTCTTAATCCGTTACGATGAACGTAGAGGCTCCGCATGATTTCTGGTTGTTGGCTAACGAAATCTCTAGGCCCCTGGGAAAGTTTGATGGCTTCGGGAATGCTAGTACCGGGAAAGGGTTGTGCTAACCATAATATTAGGTTGCGGTTGCCTTCGGGAAGGTAGTCTGCGGGGGGTAATAGTTGAAAACTGATAAATAGTAAGGTGACGGGAATTGCTAATACTATTAAACGTCTAGTTTTGCGTCTTATTCCTATTGACCAATTTACCGTAGCAAGGAGGAATTTTTCTAATTGCCGTTGGAAGAGGAGGAATATTGAAGATATTTTACTGACTGTTGTTTCTAAAAGATTTTGAATTTTAGAGAATAAGGAGCGATTTTTAGTTAAATTTGGATGGCGAATTATTTGATCGGAAGCAATTAATAAGGAGTCAATTTGTTGATTATGATGATTATGATGATTATTTTGATTATTTCCCATTCCTTGGAGGATTCTGCGTGCTTCTGCTTGGTTGAGAAATAATCCCGAGAGCATTGGTACTAGAGTTAATGCTGCAAATAAGGAAAACATCACTGAAGCAGAAAGCCCAATACCAATGTCAAAAAATAATTGTCCTGCTTCCCCTTTTACTAATACAATCGGTGCAAATACTGCCACAGTAGTTAAAGTGGAAGCCAACATTGCACCACCCACTTCTTCTGTTCCTTCAATGGCTGCTTTTACGGGAGATTTTCCCTGCTGCATGTGGGTAAAAACATTTTCTAATACCACGATCGCATTATCTACCACCATGCCCACGGCGAATGCCAAACTTGCTAAACTAATTACGTTTAAGGAACGTCCTAATGCGGCAAATACGATAAAAACTGTAATTAAGGTGGTGGGAATAGTAATGGCAATTACTGCTACCGTCCGTAAAGAACCAAGGAATAGTAATAAAATGAACGCGGCTAAAATAGCACCCATGATCAAATTCCCTTGTACAAAGGAAATCGATTGGTTGATATAGTCATTTTCATCATAGGGAATATCAAAAGTAATACCTTCTCCTTCCCTATCAAATCGAGCTTCTAAATCTACCAAGGCTTGACGAATACCTTGAGAAATTTCGGGTACGTTGGCATTGGGTTGACGAATAATTCCTACTGCTACCGCTGGTTTATTATCTCTAATTAGAGCGCGATCTTGAATTTTCCTCCCCATTTGAGCTTGAGCAACATCTCCTAAATAAACCGTTCCCGATTCATCCCGACGCAGTACAAATCCTTCTAATTGTTTGACATCGGTGGAACGACTCACGGTACGCACTCGATATTCCCGTCTTCCCAATACCAAAGGGCCACCACGAATATCTCGGTTATTACTACGCAGGGCATTTACTACATCACCAATAGTAAGATTACGGTCGGCTAAGGCTTTGGGATCGACGATAACTTCTACTTCTCTTTCTCTACCCCCAGAAACCAGAAATTGTCCCACGCCTTGAACTTGACGGAATCGGGGGACAATTACATCATCAACTAAATCCCGATAATGTTCGTCATTTGGTGTAAATCCTTCTTTGGCAACGAGTATCGTCCACATCATGGGGCTGCTGCTACCGCTGACAATTTCTACATCAGATTCTCCAGCTTCTGGTGGCAGCGCTTCTACTTGTTGGAGTTTATTTAAAACATCTACCAACCGTCTATCGATATCGCTATCCCAGTTAAATTCTAAATTGATAGTACTGATACCGGAAGCGCTGCTACTGGTAACTTCCTGGATTCCTTGAACTTCTTCTAACCTTTCTTCTATAGGGCGAGTAATTAGTTCCTCAACTTCCCTAGGGCTAGCGCCAGAATAAGAAGTAGTAATGGTGATTTCCGGGCGATCGCCACCAGGTCGCAATTCTAAAGGTAGACTTAATAATGATAATACGCCAAATAATGCCAAAATACAGAATAAAACAAAGGTTCCGTGTCGCCAACGAACGGCTGTTTTGATTAAACTCATGGTTAGTTGATAGTTGTTAGTTGTTACTTGTTGGTTGTTACTTGTTGGTTGATAGTTGATAGTTGTTGGTTGATAGTTGTTAGTTGTTAGTTGATAGTTGATAGTTGTTACTCGTTACTCGTTACTCGTTACTCGTTACTCCTTAGTTGATAGTTGATAGTTG
>DESS01000064.1:14439-14829 GCA_002361335.1 Richelia sp. UBA3308 | reverse complement strand
TATTTACGCCGTGTTGTACTAGCACAAAAGAACTATCACTTTAGCTATATTTTTGGCGTTGATAAATTCCGGTATAAATATTAATGTGGAAACGGCGTGTATATTGCAACGTCTCCTTTCCCTGTTGTGGTTAGTCAACGAATAAATTTCATATTTTTATTCAGCAACGCCATATTTTTTTTTGAAATTGCTGTAACGAAGTTCAATTACTTTAGTTGTATGTTGCATCACTAAGAAAACAATATTAGAGATAATTTTGATTAATTACCTGCTTGTCGGACAGAGTTATTTAACTAATACATAGGTATTTGTGATCTACAAAACCATTTGATCTAAATTTCTCTACGACTCTGGCGATCGCCTTCACCGCAAGGTGTTCCCGAAGGGTAG
>DESS01000064.1:0-14429 GCA_002361335.1 Richelia sp. UBA3308 | reverse complement strand
AGGCTAGGGTAGGCTAGGGTAGGACATGGGTGAGCGGGCGATCGCAGCCAAAAATTGTGAATATTTGACTATATAATCAGCTCCCGTGTTGCAATACCTCTGATTATCAGGATTTAGGACAATTACAATTCGCAATTACTATCTGACCCTAAAAACTTTGATTATCTTTACAGCATTTGTCTAAATGTCACACACTGTACAATTATTAATCCAGCACTTACATAAATATTAATTATACGACTGAAAATGTTTATGTCTTGCCTTGGGAAACATAAGAGTGATATCCTTTGCAAAGCTTTGCCTTACTGATTAAATATATTTGGGACATCACAAGTTTTTCAATCTGAAGACAAAATGCCGAAAGAAAACAAAATCACTCTAATTACCAAAGCCTAAATTTCGCAATCGCACAAGGTGATGTAGAACTAATATGAATTAAATCTTGACAAAATGATCCAATTCATAAATCGATTTTAATTCCAAAATATCGAACTAAGAAACACGCTTACCTTGAATGCACTTCTTGGTTTTGACTACAACTGAGCTGATGTTATCTCTGAGACACTACCCGAGAGGAGCAATTGTTAAAATAATATAAAAAAATTCTTTAAGTGGTATGAAAATCCCGATGTTTGCGATAATGTATATAACGATTAACAAAAAAACGGTGGATATTCATAACTCACTATTCGATATCGCCGTGATGCAAAACATTTTGATAAATTGCCTGTAAGATAGGGATTTTGTCATGATTTATGCATATTGAGTTGAATAAAGCAACGGTCGAGGAAAAATATTCTCTAATTGTGCTAAATCTAAGAGGTTGCTGACAAATAGATTTGTTTGATAAGTAAGCGATTATAACTTTTGCCGTGGTTCCAAAGTTTATTAGTGGTGATTACCGAACAAAACCGAAATTAGCAGTAACCATCTAGAATTAGTTATGCTATATTCAATAATAGTGAGACGTGCTTTGCGTGCATTAGTAAACTCTACGCAGAGACCATAATTGCAAAATCCAAAGCATTTTTGATCAAGCATTTACCTAAACTTTCAGTCTTATTTCAATTGAGGTTATGACTCAACAAGTAATTCACCCAATGGTGAAATTGCAACGCAATGTTCAATCGCTCGTAGATTCAAATATCATCAAGCCTACAGATAGCATCTGGAAGATTGCTTTACTTTACGGCGACGAATGGCAGCACTGGAAACGCGAACTAGTCGATTTCGGATTTACTATGCAAGACCCTGTTAGGGAGTTGCTAGCAGTAGAAGGATGGGACGAAGATTAAACTATCAACTTTTTTGGAAGGATGAAGAATAAATTTGTTCGTTTTCATGCTTCATCCGACCTTTTTAATATTCATTGGCAGCAAGAGATAATGCTGTAGCAAGTTCTTTCGCGCTTTGATATCTATCCCGTGGTATAGGTTCCGTAACCTTGTCTATTACTTCTTTTAACTTAGGGGTAATGGTGGGAATCTTGGCGACATCAAAGCGAAAGCTTCGTCCTTTTTGACGATAAAACTTAAATGGGTTCTCCCCTGTAATTAAAAAAATCAAAGTTGGTCCAATGGCGTATAAATCCGATTGAGTTAAGGGCTGTCCTCGTTCTTGTTCGGGGGCACAATAGCCTTCTGCACCAATACGAGTCCCGGGTGCAGTGCCGATTTCCTTAACAGCCCCAAAGTCCAACACAACTATGTGATTATTGGAATTTCGCATCATTAGATTTGCCGGTTTTATATCGCGGTGAATCAATGGTGGATTTTGACTGTGCAAATAATCTAGAATATCGCAGGTTTGAATCATCCATTCAATGGCTTGATCTAAGTTTACAGGTCCCTTACGATAAACAAATTTTTCTAGGTCTTGTCCGTGGACTAATTCCATCGCCAAGTATTTTTTACCATTTTCCACGAAAAAATCGTAATATTTAGGAATTCCAGGATGATCGAGTAAACCTAAAGTATGGGCTTCTCGTTGAAATAGTTCTTGCGCTTTAGCAACTTTTGCCATATCGGCATTCATTTGCTTGAGTACTAACAGCTTGGAATCACCTGTAGTTATACCTGTAGCATCCCATGCCAAGTAGGTAGTACCCATGCCTCCCTGTCCTAATGTTCGTAATACCTGATAATGACGAATTGTAAGCTTTACCGAAAGGGGTTTACCGCAATAAATGCAAAATAGATTATCAGGTGAGTTTCCTTCATGATTACAGGTGAGTGATGCAGCATTCTCGGGAGGTTTTCTATGGGATGGCTGCTGTTCCACCTCTTTGATAAATTCCACTTTCAAAATCGGACCACCCCGTGCTAACTGTAGCAAACAATTGCTTGGTAGCTGAGTCTTATTTACTAAAACACCATTAAGAAAAGTACCGTTTGTACCATTGCTAATAACTTCCCAAGAATTAAGATCATTTCGGGGACTTGTATTTCTCAGTTCTAAATGATACCGAGAAACTAGATTACTGTCTAAAACAACATCATTATCTGCCGCTCGCCCAACCCGAATCACCGAGGATTCATCAAAGCACCAATTGTTTAGCGGCGTTTTGTTTTGCGCTTCTAATAGGGTTAGAGTAATCACGTGCTTAGGTCTGAATTATTAATTATTAATTATTAACAAGAATGATCGCCGTACTTAAACACCGCAATGTCTTGATTTAAATACAAATAGCGGCGCATACATATCATAGTCTTAGCCGACGTAAGATTTAAGAAAGCTCAGTTAAACCGAGTTTTCGTCTCGCTTACGCATAATTATGCAAAAAAGAAAGATTAATGTGTCTGCAAACACATTTATATTATTATTTTAGCAATATTTGTGCTTGAATCTACTGTATCTTATAACTATATTGAGGGCTATTAACTTGACCTTCTAAGTTAGGACGGACTTTTGCTCGGATAAGTACAGCAGTAATGTTGTCATGACCATTGTATTTGTTTGCTAAATCAATTAAATTTTTCACGCCCTTTTCTAAATTGGCTTCCGAACTAATTAAATTGAGTAAATTAGTCTGCCAGTGTTTTTCTAATAAATCATTATCCGATAAACCGTCCGAAGTCAGAACAAATAGCGAATCTTCATTTATATCTAAAAATTGCACCTCCGGGGCGATAAAATTATTATCTCTGGGTCCTAAAGCTTGGGTTAGCTGATAAGCATCCGGACGAGAATAAGCTACACTCGGTTCAACTCCACGAGAAATTTCTCTTTGCCCTACTTCATGATCTACAGTTATTTGTTCCAAACCTCCTTTTCTAGTCACCCGATAAAGACGACTATCGCCTACATGAGCCACTGCTAAGCGAGTATCCTGTATCAAAACTACTACTAAAGTAGTCCCCATACGACCGACACCAGAGCGAGCATCTTGCTGATTAATCTGGTGAATCGCTTGGTTTGCTTGAAAAACTCCTTCGCGAATAACTTCTTCCCTAGGAAGCCCGTCAGATTTCCAGTGTTCTTTAAAATATTCTCGTAAAGTACTTACCGCTAACTCGCTGGCAACTTCACCACCTGCGTGCCCCCCCATTCCGTCGCAAAGAATATACAAACCCCGAGCAAGGGCAACTCGCATTTTGGGCAACTCGACTTTATTAATTTTTGTCTCAATGCCAAAATAATCTTCGTTGTGGTTCCGTTGTTTTCCTACATCGGTAAGCCCTGCATTTTCTAAACTAGCTAACTGCATCGGCAAGGCTACCGTGGGTGTATCGTCAATTTTAGTCGGACTTTGGTCTAATTCATCTAATTGTAAAACCGTCGCACTAGAAATATATTTCTCCGGGGTTAAAGTCAAATTATCCTGACTTTGCTGCAATTGTTCTTGCAAATCTGTAGCAATTAATTGCAATCGCGATCGCAATTGTTCGGAATGTAAAATTTCACCCGATTCCAAATCCGCCAAAAGTTCTAACAAGTAACCAAACTGAGTCCGTTGAGACTCTCTAAATAATGCTTGCCAAACTTTTCCTAAAGCTTTAATGTGTGGTGGATCTTTTTCTAAGGATATTTCTGAACGTTTATGTATATCTAAGTACAAGCGTTGCAAAGCCAGTGACAGGTCTTCATCAACTCGCAAATTAGTTAAATCTAAAAGACTTTGACAACAATTGAGGGGTTCGAGCA
Organism: Richelia sp. UBA3308; assembly: GCA_002361335.1. Taxonomy (GTDB): domain Bacteria; phylum Cyanobacteriota; class Cyanobacteriia; order Cyanobacteriales; family Nostocaceae; genus Rivularia. The sequence continues at coordinate 10,286 of DESS01000064.1, read as the reverse complement.
AATCCCACAATTGAGTCATTTGATACAAAAAATGTATTATTTGCAACATAGAAGTTGCATCATCCTGCCATAGTTCTAATAAATATAACCAATTAGAACGGTCTTCAAGTAAAATTACCTGCATATCTCCCATTTGCCATGCATCATGGATGGGGGGGATTCCCAGGTGGATGTGAGGTTGCAAGGCAATATAAGTGTTAGCAAGACTGGGGATTTTATCTTCTGTTAGGGCGTTGTTTATCGATCCATCAAATAGGGAATTCGCCAACATAGCATCCATTGGAGACACTTGAAAAGGTTGGCAATCGACAACTTTCAAGCAAACTTCTTTTTGAGCGGCATTTTCAAAGAAAGTTGGTAGGAGTTCAAGCATTTGATAGCGCTGTTGAGAATCTAAATAAGAGCCTGCTTTAAATAAAGTAGAAATTTCTTGAATAACATTTTCGTTATCTTCTACCCCTTCGGTATCTTGTTCCTCAACATTATCAGCAATTTCAAACTTTTGTTCATCATCTACTAAAATTACTTGCGAACTACCTTGTTTAATAATTATTGCCAATAAAATTTCCGAACAAATAGCATCGCAGCTATGACACTGTGTTGCATTTAGAGGCAAAAACACACCACACTGTTGACATTCCTTTTCAGTTAAGGATGCCCCGCAGTTTTGACAAAATTTGTTGCTATTAGGGTTTTCAAAATTGCAAAACGGGCAAATTAGCATTATATCTGTTGTCCTTAATTCCCGCTCATTGGTGCTAGCCACTACAATTTTTATTACTGGTACTATAGCCTCTGCTTATGGCAGAGTAAATAAAATATTTATGCTTCTACCAGAGAAAAGATGTGGCTGTTTTAATTGTGACGTATATTAACCATAACAAAGGAAATATAGGTAATTTAATTGTAAAACATACAATTCTCCTGTAATGGAGAATGTAAATAAGGTTTAAGAAGAATTAAATCCCTAAACCATTGTAATTGCCACAATATACTACAAAACATGAATTTGAATAAGCCTGGAAAACCTTATAGAATAGTATGGCGTTTTTAATTTACCGTACTGTAGAAATTATCTCGACCGAGGTAATTGAAGGGAAAAACAAGTACGATTGCAACTGCTTTCAACCTCAATTGTGCCTCCCAAGTGCTTAGCAAGTTTTTGCACCAATGCTAATCCTAACCCCGTACCTCCCTGTTTCCAAGGGTCATTGCTGGGAATTCGATAAAACTTCTCAAAAATAAGCGGTAATTCAGATGAGGGAATTTCTACTCCAGTATTTATTACTTGAAACTGAATATTATCGGATATTAATTGGGCCTTAATAATAATTTCTCCATCGGTTGGACTAAATTTACAAGCATTAGTCAACAACTCCACTAAAATACGTTCTAAACTGAACGGATCGCAAACTATAGTTGGTAATGATGGTTGAATCGCCAGCTTTAACTTTTGCCGACAGCAGTTACGGTTGCGTGTATTATATAGCTTAACAACTCCCTCAAGCCATTTAAATACCTCTATATTTTCCAATACCAATGGTTTAGCATTAGTATCAAGTCGCTGCAAATCGAGAAAATTGTTAATCAAATTGATTTCTCGTTCACACTCATTATTTAAAATTTGGAAATAACGAGATATTTTTTGATTATTATTGGAATTATTATTGGAATTATTATTGGAATTATTATTGGAATTATTATTGGAATTATTATTGGAATTAGTTTTGCAATTATTTGCTGAGTCGGATGTTTCACAAAACCCTTGCTGCTCTTTTCTCAGCCCAATATCCAACATTTGAATCGCCATTTTCATATTAGTTAACGGTGTGCGTAATTCGTGGGATACCGTACTTAAAAATTCATCTTTAAGACGATTCAGGGATTGCATCTCTTCTAATTGAGCTTGTGCAGCTTTTTTGCTTTCCCTTACAGCTATTTCCGCTTTTTTACACTCAGTAATATCAATACAACAACCGATATAGTCAATGAAATTACCATTTTCATCGAACCGAGGCACGCCAGTATCGGAAATCCAACGGTAATCACCATCAGTAGGTTTTAAGCGGTACTGTATTTGAAATTTTTCTTTTTCTTGAAATGCTTTTTCGTAGATTTCTAGATATAAATTTTTATCATCAGGATATAAATTATCTAACCATCCATCGCCTAATTCTTGCTCAAATTTACGTCTGGTAAGTTTCAACCAAGAAGAATTGAAAAAGTTACGCACTCCCAAATCATCCGTCATCCACAACATAACTGGTGCACTATCGGCTAATTCACGGAAATATGAATCGCTTTGAGTTGAATTTTGATCGAGCTTGTAAGCGGTAATATCTTCACAAACCATCAAAATCCTGGGATTTTCCTCCCCATCAACTAATATTCGGGCTTTGACTTTCACCCAAATAATTTTACTATCCGGACAATTTAAACGAAACTCGGAATTTTTGACTTCTTCTGGCGAATTATTGAATAATGTTGTTAATATTTCCGATAGTCTTTCCCTTTCAAAATCAGCAAATATATTCAAAATTGATTTTTCAATTAAATCCCTTGGGGCATAACCCAGACAGTTAGCACCAAATTGATTTACAGATAAAATTATACCAGTAGTATCTAAAGTCAAATATATGCCGGGAGTTTGGTCATACAAAGTACGATACCAATCAAGTTCTTCTTGAGTACGACGGAAGGATTCCGCCGTATAAATATCCAAATTCGGGGTTGTTTTACGCACAAGTTCTAAGCTTGCAGATTTTGAAGACACAAGATTTTGTTTTTTGCGAGTTTGATACCAGTTAAATGACTGATTTAAGCTCATAAGAATAATGCACCCAAGGGCTGACGATAAGTTGGTTAGTAATAAAAAAAAGATAATTATACAGCTTTTAGTTCGATTGTTTGCAAAAGTATTATGGAAATAAATATGTAGAATAAATTACAAACTTATTCTCTTCTTATGTGGTATATCTAATACCTTAATCTGAGAAAATATATTTTTTTAGTAATTAACCTACTTATTACGAATTTTAATCAAATATCAGATTGCGGGGTGATGGTTATTATCCCCTTTGATTACGGAGTAGAACTATGTAATAATTTGACTTCTTCGGCAGTTAAGTATCGCCATTGCCCTAGCTGTAGAGTATCTAATTTTAAATAAGCTATTTGTGTTCTCACCAGTCGTAAAGTCGGAAATCCGACAGATGCTGTCATTCGCCGAACTTGGCGATTTTTCCCTTCAGTCAAAGTCATTTCCAACCAAGCGGTAGGTACATTTTTGCGAAATCTGATCGGCGGAATGCGATCGGGTAAAGGCGGTTCTTGGGATAATAATTTCACCTTTGCTGGTTGAGTACGGTAATTTTTGATTACCACACCTTCTTTTAACTGCTTTAAAGCAGCTGCATCCGGAATCCTTTCTACTTGCACCCAATAAGTACGACGATGTCCAAATCGAGGATGACAAAGCCTATTTTGTAATTGTCCATGGTTTGTCAACAGTAATAACCCTTCACTATCAGCATCTAAGCGTCCTACAGGATACACATTTTTGATTGAAATATAGTCTTGAAGAGTACTTTGATTCGGTGTGTCGCGAGAAAACTGACTCAGTACACCATAAGGCTTATAAAAAAGGATATAGCGATATTTTTTAGACATGAGAACAGGTTAGCTAAAGATCAAAGGTTATCAGGAACGCAGGAACAGAGGAATCCAATTAAAAATTATCTCTCCTTGTCCCCTTGTCTCCTTGTCCCCTTGTCTCGCCATCTCCCCATCTCCCCATGCCCCATGCTCATAGAAATGTTAACCTATTTATCTCTATTAACAAAAAAGTGATAGGATTATCTCTTAATGCTAGGGGTGCCTGTTTTTCAGAGGCTGAGATTATACCCTTTGCACCTGAGTCCGGATAATACCGGCGGAGGAAAGCTGTTTATTGAGGAAACCGAATATGCGTACACAATGGGTTGTTAAGCGGCGCGGACAAGCGAATGTTTCTCAAATGCATTACGCTCGTCAAGGTGTTATTACTGAGGAAATGCACCATGTCGCCACACGGGAAAATCTGCCTGTGGAACTCATTCGCGAGGAAGTGGCGCGGGGAAGGATGATTATCCCAGCGAATATTAATCATACTAATTTGGAACCAATGTGTATTGGCATTGCTTCCAAGTGTAAGGTAAATGCTAATATCGGCGCTTCTCCTAACTCTAGCGATTTAAATGAAGAAGTAGATAAGTTGAAATTAGCGGTTAAGTATGGTGCCGATACCGTTATGGATTTATCTACTGGTGGGGGCAACTTAGATCAAATTCGTAGTGCCATTATTAACGCTTCACCTGTTCCCATCGGAACCGTACCAATTTATCAAGCTTTGGAAAGTGTCCATGGTAGAATTGAAAACTTGACTGCTGATGATTTTCTTCACATCATTGAGAAACACGCTCAGCAGGGTGTGGATTATATGACAATCCACGCCGGAATTTTAATTGAGTATTTACCTTTAGTAAGAAATCGAATTACAGGTATTGTATCTCGCGGTGGTGGTATTATTGCTCGTTGGATGCTGCATCATCATAAGCAAAATCCTCTTTATACTCACTTTCAAGATATCATCGAAATTTTCAAAAAATATGACGTTTCCTTCAGTTTGGGGGATTCTTTGCGTCCCGGTTGTACCCATGATGCTTCCGATGAAGCCCAATTAGCTGAACTTAAAACCCTCGGAGAATTAACCCGTAAGGCTTGGGAACATGACGTACAGGTAATGGTAGAAGGACCAGGACACGTTCCCATGGACCAAATTGAGTTTAATGTTAGAAAGCAGATGGAAGAATGTTCTGAAGCTCCTTTCTACGTTCTCGGGCCTTTGGTTACCGATATTGCACCCGGTTACGACCATATTACTTCAGCTATTGGTGCGGCGATGGCTGGTTGGTACGGAACTGCAATGCTTTGCTATGTGACACCAAAAGAACATTTAGGTTTACCAAACTCCGAAGATGTACGTAATGGTTTAATCGCTTATAAAATTGCTGCTCATGCGGCAGATATTGCCAGACATCGCCCCGGAGCGAGAGATAGAGACGATGAACTTTCTCAAGCTCGTTATAACTTTGACTGGAATCGTCAATTTGAATTAGCACTCGATCCCGAAAGAGCTAAAGAATATCACGACGAAACCTTACCAGCCGATATTTATAAAACCGCCGAATTTTGCTCCATGTGCGGACCTAAGTTTTGTCCCATGCAAACCAAGGTTGATGCTGATGCATTAACTGAGCTAGAGAAATTCTTGGCAAAAACTGATAAACAAGCGGTAGCCCAGGGTTAAGGGAGCAAAAAATATTGCTGCAATTGGAGCTGTTTTTGTAAACCCGCCCAGAGACTCGAATAGTTTGTGCTGATCGCTCAGTACAGACTCTTCATCTGTGCGGATTTTTCCACGGAGTTTTAGTCTAACGACTCACTTCATTAACAGCATCCATTTTTATAAAAAAAACTCTAGTGCTAGATTTATGGAAGGATTATTATGATTGGAACAACAGAAGCTTCTAGATTGTTGAAAATTTGTGCTCAACGAGTGCGGCAACTCCTTTACCAAGGTCGAATTGTGGGAGCGAAAAAGGTTGGTCGATTTTGGCAGATTCCTTTATTTAATGGGATACCTAAAGTTACAGAAGGTAGCAGGGGTCCCAAAAGCACTTGGAGGAAGCGAGTTTGTGAGGCCTTAACTTTCATTCATGTTAACCAGAAAAAGATTAAAAGCAATATTAAAAATGGCACCAAAGAACCCGTGATCTTAATTAAATCTGGTTCCAAAGATTTTTATGCGAATAATGTAGAAATACATGGAAGTTGTCGGGTGGTTTATTGTCCCGATAACAAGCTCAATTCTGGAGCTAGGGTTTGGATTGAAGTGGAACCCTCGGTAGTGGTAGAACCTTTTGTTTACGCTGATATGGCAAAATCTTAACTACTTCTGGTGTAAGGTAAGAATTCAAAATAAACTCCAGTAATAAATACATGGAGTTTAAATTATGGTGCTGCCCTTTTTGATCTCCTGAGTCAGCGCTTAGAAGTTTAATGGTGGTTTTTAAACAAACAGTATTTTATCTTTAATTGACTTTTTTGATCTTATTTCTAGCATATTGAAGAATCCGAAATGAGTAATGAGCGAGCTTGCTCAATAAAATCAAGAAAGTTGCGAGATAAGCTTTTAAGCCTTTGCAGGAAAAACAAGTGCCTATCGTAAAGTACCTAGAAACTCTGTCCGGATCTCCACATCTAGCGATCAGCTTCGCTGGTGCCGGAGGCAATCGCGACTTATATGACAAGAAGGCAAATCACCCCTGATGTCCGCAGCGAGGGCCACTACATGAAACGAAGCATAAGCCCCCGCAAGGCTCAGCGTTCACCCCTTCACCCCGCTTGTCCGGCGAGCGGCTGCGGCTAACACAAGACGAAGGCGGAAGATAATCGGTGATTTCCTAAACTAGATTTTGGTCGCAATGACAACTTTTTGGGTCCAAGTCATAGTTCTATATCTGATACCACCCCCGCAGGAAATTACTCAGCAACCTGCTGATACCGCTCCTGTATATCAGTAATTGAAAAAACAGCTTGAAACTGTAAATTTACTGATTGATAATATTCCTCTCCACCCTGCTTTCTATCTATCAGTGAAATTACTTGGTTTACCGTATAGCCAGCATCTCTCAGTCTGGTGACGGCTTTCATTGCCGATTTTCCGGTAGTCACAACATCTTCTAAAACTACAACCTCAGCCCCTTCAGGCAAAATCGGACCTTCTACATAAGCTTTAGTTCCATGGCCTTTAGCTTCCTTGCGAACAATCAAGGCCGGTATGGGACGATTTTCTAGGGCAGAAACCACACTCACCGCACTAACAATCGGATCTGCTCCTAAAGTTAAACCCGCTACTGCTTGAGTATCTAAGGGCAGCATATTTAAGATAATGCGGCCAATAGCTAAAGAACCTTGGGGATGGAGCGTTACCTGTTTGCCATTAATGTAATAAGAACTACGCGCTCCCGACGAAAGAGTAAAATCTCCTTCTTGATAGGCCAATTTACAAAATAAATCTAATAACTGCTGACGAAGAAAATTTAAATCGGTATTAGTAGCCCATAATTCTTTCTCAGTAACGGTTTCAGATTGATAAATCATTACAAAAAAATCACAAAAAATTCAAATTTATGTTACACCGGACTAGTTTAACAAATGCTACGTTCTGACCTGACGGATAAGTCAAAATTCGCACAAAAATACAGGAGTTGTTAATATGCCCTTAAACTTGAAATCCTTAAGCAGTTTACTAATGCTTGCTGCTACAATTGGTACACCAACTATTGCAACAGCACAAACAGAAATATCTAAAGAAATATCTAATTATCAAATACCTAATCAAGTGTTTGAGAGAGCTTTTTTCAAAAACTATCCCGATTTTTACAAAAACCGGGGTTTGAGCAGAGACATAGATTGGATACTTGGATCTGGTTCTTTATTTAAAAATTCTTTTCCAGAAAATGAAATTGAACGAGATGCGAAGCTAGTAAACATTCTTTATCAAGATATACTCAAGCAACAGACAACAAACGACCCATATATCAGGACTCCAGATTTACCAAGTCCTTATAACACCTCGTTGCTAAATTCTCCAGCCATGAGAGCCAGTCAATTAAAAGTTGGAACTGAATTCCGTTTTGATAGCATACCATCTCGTTAAAACCGAAAGCTATATATATACAAAAATTATTAGTCATTAGTTCTGAATCAAAAGGACTAATGACGGTTAGAGATAAAATTGTTTATATTTTGAAATCCAGGGTGCAGGAGTTGAACCTGCCTAAGACGAATTATGAGTTCGTTGCCTCAACCGCTCGGCCAACCCTGGTTGAGTTCTGATTATAGCACAAGTTTACGTTTTTGGGTAACCTCGTTTTTGAGTTTACCAGATTTTATGTTACATCATTTGATAAGAAAATAGTGCAAACTAATATTTATTAGGTACCTCCCTCGTCTACTCGAATAAACTTCGATACTTTTACTTAATCCTTACACCGAATAGTTATATTTATTCACCAATGAAACTAAATTCTACTGTACTTCTGACGTTAATTTTGTTAACCCTAATGTTAGGGGCCGGTTCCGTAAGTGCATTTTGGGGATTTGCTTTAGGAAGTGCTGCTCTCAAAGGTGTGACAACACCAGATACTCGTCCCACTACTAAATTTGCCAGGAAAGGTACAAGTGGTACTCAAGACAAAGAACGAGTAGTCTTAATAAAAGAAGAAGAAATTCTTAACATTGTCAAAGCACGCATTGAAGGTAAAACTAAAGCAGCTAAATCAAAAAAGCTGAATGAATTAGAAGAAGGGGAAAAAAAGACTAAACGCAAACGAGAGCAGAAGCCACCTGAAGCTGAAGAAAAACCCCAAGCTGGATTTCCTGTTAAAGCCGAAAGCGAGGGTGTAAGTCTTGCTGTACAATCAGCCAGGTATTCCGGGGGCGCTTTATTGCTAAAAGTAAAAATGGATAATAAAAGTGATAATTCGGTACGCTTCCTTTATAGTTTCCTAGATGTTACCGACGATAAAGGAAGAACACTAAGTGCTTCCACAGAAGGTTTACCATCAGAATTGCCTTCCAATGGGTCAACACATTATGGTACCGTTAGTATTCCTACTGCTTTGCTTGATGATGTCAAACGGATTTCCTTAGCCCTTACAGATTATCCGGCACAAAAATTGCGGTTGGAAGTGTCAAATATTCCTGTAGAAAGGTAGATATCAGGAATATTGAATGTTAGATTCACAATTTTTAAGAATCCAAATCAAAGAATACAAGAATAGGGGCATTTTACATGAGAAAAGGCGGTGAATGGTCTTCATAATTTAGATTGGGCAGAAGTGGGATTGAGATTACTCTGGGTTCTACTTCTAATAGCCATCAATGCCTTTTTTGTAACCGCAGAATTCTCAATGGTGACAGTAAGGCGATCGCGAATTCATCAGTTAGTGGAAGCTGGGGATATTCAAGCGATCGCAGTAGAAGTACTGCAACGTAGCATTGATAGACTGCTATCGACAACGCAGTTAGGCATTACTCTTTCAAGTTTGGCACTGGGGTGGATTGGAGAAAGTACAATTGTTGAGCTGATTAATGTATGGCTGGAATCTTTACCCATGCCAGAGAAAATGAATGTTTTTGTCGCTCATTCCTTATCAATTCCCATAACCTTTTTTTTTATAGCTTATTTACAAATAGTATTGGGTGAATTGTGTCCTAAATCCATCGCAATGCTTTATTCTGAAGAATTAGCACGGTTTTTGGGACCTTCTGTTACAGCAATTGTCCGATTTTTCAGCCCTTTTATCTGGATTCTTAATCAATCAACTCGTTTCTTGTTGCGGCTATTCGGTATAGAATACACAGGTAAAAGCTGGAGACCACCAGTCACCCCGGAAGAATTACTGTTAATTATTTCCACAGAAAGGGAATCCACTGGACTAAGAGCCAGAGAACGAGAACTCTTAAAGAATATCTTTGAGTTTGGGGAAGTAACCGTACAAGCCGTAATGATTCCCCGCAGCAACATAGTAGCGCTGTCCAAAAATGCAACTTTACAAATTTTTCTGCAAGAAATGGCAGGTACTAGTCATTCTTGCTACCCCATATATGGGGAATCCTTGGATGATATTCGCGGTATTATTTACTTTAAAGACTTGACAAAACCTTTAGCATTAGGACAACTCACCTTAGATACACAAATTCATTCCTGTATGCGTCCAGCAAGATTTGTACCGGAACATACACCCCTAAACGAACTATTGCCGATGATGCAGGAAGAAAACCTAGCTATGGTTGTGGTAGTAGACGAATTTGGCGGTACTGTAGGACTAGTAACCATCCACGATGTAGTAGCTAAAATCATCGGCAACATTGGTGAAACCCAAAACACTAATGACTTGCTCATCCAAATGTTAGACGAGCAGACCTTTTTAGTTCAGGCACAAATAAATTTAGAAGACCTCAACGAAGTCTTAGAACTCAATTTACCTTTAACAAAAGAATACCAAACACTCGGAGGCTTTATGCTCTACCATTTGCAAAAAATTCCCACTATTGGCGAAAGTTTCCGCTATCAAAATCTAGAATTTAAAGTAAGCTCAGTAACAGGCCCTCGCTTACAGCAAATTCAAATCAGAAGGTTGTAATAGAGTTTTAGATGGGGCATGGGGCATGGGGCA
>DESS01000063.1:6635-17257 GCA_002361335.1 Richelia sp. UBA3308 | reverse complement strand
TTGATTTTGCTTGGTGAGTAATTGGTTTTACTAATTCAAGCAACCCTGCTTCGAAAAATGTATCTATCCAAGAAGTAATAGTTTTATAATGACAGCCTAACAATTCTGATACTTCGATTCTGCTCTTTCCTTCAAACAAGTATTTAATTGCTAATAGTTTTTTTCCTATATATTCTTGTTGGTATTTGTAGTATAATTTTTTTTTGCCACAAAACCATATCTAATTGGTGAGTCTCCAGTCTAAAAGTTCTATTTCGTATAGTTTTAACCATAATGCAGCCCGATTTAAATTTATGTCATATTAATTATTACATAAAAGCTAATTTTCTAGCGGGAAGGGAGTAATAAGAAAGAGGCTTTAAAACTCCTATTTCCTGCCATAAAATCGAGGTACTTATAAAAAGGTGTTTCCTAATTTTTATAGAAATTATGGTTTGAGGGGCTGGGAGATTAGCTTTTCATGATTTTAGAGTAAAACATAATACTTTTGAGACAGCATCTTGGGTTTTTTTCAATCAATAACTTTGCGAGCAAACAAAATTAATCAACTTACAGCATCACGTAAATGTTGCTCAAACTCAATCAAATCAACTTGTAAATTTTGCAAAACTCGAACAGCAACACCCCCACCTTCATTGAGAATTCCTAATAGTAAATGCTCCGTACCTACAGTATTGGTTGCTAATTTATGGGATTCTTCCACAGCAAGTTTAAGAACTCGTTTTGCTCTGGGTGTAAATGGTACATCCACTAATGTTGTTTCTTTCCCTTTACCAATAATTTTTTCTACCTCTACCTTGGCGTTTTCTAAATTGACACCAACATTATTTAAAAATTGTCGCGCTATCCCATCATTTTCACCTAAAACTCCCAATAATATCTGTTCCGAACCGATAAAATTATGCTTCAAACGTCGCGCTTCTAATTGAGCCAAATGAATCGCATTAATAGCTTTGTCCGTGAACTTATCATAACCTTGGAGATAAAATCTACGACCCAGTGAACCGAATAAATTTGTATAAATCGAGTGAAAAAAGCGAAGTAAATTATCTTCCATAAATTTTTCTTCCTCTTCCATAGATGTTTTATTTACAGGTGTATCCGTCTTAGTTAATGCTTTTTGAGTAGATAAAAATGACAGTAAATCTTGCATTGCTTCTGCATTGGCAGAGTAATAAAGAAACTGTCTTTGTTTGCGACGATTAACTAATCTTTCATTACGTAACTTTTCCAGATGGTGGGATAAAGTCGAATTTGGTATTTGTACCTTTTCTTGAATTTCACCTACCGTCATCTCTTCTGGATATGCAGCAAAAAGTAGCCGCATTACTTCTAAACGCGGTTCTGAACCCAGTGCAGTGAACATATCCGCGTACTGGGCTGCTTGATTTGATATCATATTTCTAGAATAATCGAAATAACCTGTTTGTCAACAATCTACTATTAGATTGGTGTCAGTAAAAGCTTTTAACCAAAAATATGGGTTTAATTCCCCGGCAACGAGGGCGTGGAAGATACGCCCCATCATAAGGCACTTACACGGGTATCTCCCTCCGGGAGACGCTTTGCGTTCATAGGTCGTATGTGGATTACAGCAACAGCGAGTGGCTCCCCAACCTACAACTTTTCGGTAATCTTAGAGCGGGATAGGAGTAAATGTAAGATAAATACAAGTAGGCAGTTTATTTTTACATGATTCGTGAGGGAGTATTAATAATTAATGCGATTTGAATGGACAAATATTTTTTCAGATATTGATCCGAGGTTGCAAAGACTTATACAACGCCGTCATCGTGGATTATCGACTCCACCCACAGCTTCAACAGAGGTGGGAGAAGTTGCAGTAATTGCCAAGGTTAATGATATTAAAGCATGGCGATCGATGAGCGAAGTTAGAGAAGGTGCAGAGATTGCAAGTACGCCAAATGGGGAAATTATTGTCACTGGTAGAGTTCCCGTGTCGCGGTTGCAGTCTGTACGTACTTCTCCTTGCGTTATCAGTTTACAAGCATCCCAACCTTTGCAATTAACCATTGAGGATACATTTGAAGAAAAAACTGTTCATCCTAATAACATAGTAGTGGATTCTTCAGGAGAACAAGGACGGAATGTAATTATAGGAATTATTGATGTTGGTTGCGATTTCGCTCACAAGAATTTTCGTCACTCAGATGGAACTACTAGAATACTGGCTTTATGGGATCAAGATGGTTCTTCCCAGCCCGATAGTCCTTTTGGTTATGGAAAAGTTTATCATAGTATACAAATAAACCAAGCTTTACAAACAGACGATCCTTATTTAGCTTTGGATTACCATCCCGGAAAACTCGCTCACGGCACCCATGTGATGGATATCGCTACAGGAAATGGAAATGGTACCGCAAATCCTGGTATTGCTCCTCAAGCTGATATTGTATTTGTACACTTTTCCGATGGTGCTGTAGAAGCAGTTTTAACTGATGGTGGTTCTGCTGTTGACAAATCTTTGGGGGATACTACCGAACTTGTAGAAGCGGTAGATTTTATCTTTGAAATTGCTGGCGATCGCCCTTGTGTAATCAATATTAGTTTAGCATTGCATGGGGGACCCCATGATGGTACTGCTTTAGTTGAACAAAGTTTAGATGCTTTAGTAGAAGCAAAACCCAATCGAGGAGTGGTTATTGCGGCAGGAAATTCTTATCACAAAGGAATTCACGCCTCAGGTAAAGTCGAACAAAATAGTTTTACGGATTTGCATTGGGATATCCCCAAAGGACATTGGCAGTACAAAGCAATGGAACTTTGGTATGATGGTGCTGATAAATTCCTTTTAGAAATTATTCCCCCCAATGGTGAAAGTTTAGTAACTATGGAATTAGGGGAAAATGGACAAATTGTAGATGAAGATGATAACACCGTAATTTACTTATCTCACCGTTTTTGCGACCCTAACAATGGTGATAATACGATTGGTGTTTTTATGGAATCCCGACTTCTAGGAGGAATTTGGACTTTACGACTCCATGGTACTGAAGTCAGTAACGGCAATTTTCACGCTTGGATAGAACGTGAAGATGGTTCTCAAACAAGCTTTGTGCCTCCCCATGATAATACCCATACCGTTAACTCCATCGGTTGTGGACATAATATCATTATGGTTGGTTGTTATGACCCTACAAAACCTAACCAACCTTTATCATATTTTTCTAGTTCCGGTCCAACTCGCGACGGCAGACAAAAACCCGATTTTATCGCTCCTGGACAAAATATATGGGCAGCAGCTTCCCTTACTTTAACTAAATCTTACCGCAAATCAGGGACTAGTATGTCCGCACCCGTTATAACTGGAATAATAGCCTTAATGCTCAGTGAAGCTCAAGCTGGCAATATTCAATTAGATATTCACCAAATTCGTGATATTTTAATTCAAAGTGCTCAAAATAATCCTCCCGAAGATACTTTACAGAAAGCTCGTTATGGTCATGGTCCCATAGATATCAATGCTGCTATTTCCGCCGTACTTCCCAGGCAGCATTAAATCGTAGTAAAACCATTATTTAACTCCTAATCAGGTATATAAAGAATATGGGTTTCACCCGAAGACATTATCTCGATGGGCAGATGAAGGCTTAATTGAGTGCATAAAATCTCCTGGAAGTCACAGACGCTATTCCCGTGCCAGCTTAGAGAGTATCAACATCGATACAGCAACCAAAAAAGAAGTTGTACTATACGCAAGGGTGTCAACCCATAGCCAAAAAGATGACTTAGCTTCTCAGGTCAAATATCTAGGTCTCATTACCCAGGTAGTAGGTGTATTTCTGAGATTGGGTCTGGTATGAGCTTTAAAAGAAAAAAGCTACTGGCTTTAATGACGCAAGTTTTAGAAGGTGATATAGACACAATCGTAGTCGCTCACAAAGATAGGTTAGCTAGGTTCGGATTTGATTTAATCGAGTGGTTTTGCGATCAGTACGGTACAAAGTTAATAGTCTTGAATAACGTTTACAAGACCCCAAAGCAAGAACTATTGGATGATTTTATGTCGATCATGCATACTTTTTCGAGCAAGCTTTATTTTCTCAGGAGCTACGAAAAAACAATTAAAAAAAAGATGGAAAAAGGTATATACGAAACGGAATAAATCAGATATATTAGTTTCATAAAGACATGCCACGGTAGGTCGAACAGATGGCTTTAAAGAGAAAAATTGGTTACAACATCGCAACGCCGGACAATAAAAAATCAGCTTGGGTGTAAAGCGGATTGTTTTCGAGGTTTTGAGGAAACCAAGTGTTTTTACAACCGCCTAGTCGAATTTTTCTTTATCGTAATTAATACCGACCATAGTGGCTTGTCCATTCCATTAACTGAAGGTGGCGGGTATATGTACTATGAAGTACTTGTACTAGGAAAACCTTCAGATAATATCGAGGCAGTAATTCCTTTGCCCGAAGAGTTTAAAGACTGTCCTTACTCTTTACGGCGAACCGCGATTAGGGCAGCTATTGGGGCTTACCAATCCTGGGAAACCCGGTATCAGAAATGGCTAAACCGCTCTAAAAGGCAACAGCACCACCGTCCTCCAGTGCAGCCCAGAAAATTTAATTTCTCTCCTACATATAACAAAGGAATGTGGAAAGAGGATTCTGGCGAAGACATTGTACTGAAAGTTTTGGTTGGCTCCCAGTGGAAATGGCTCAAATTTTCTTATAAAGGAAGAGTCTTGAATGACGATTGGGTGCTTAGTAGTCCTGCCATTGTTTTGAAAAAAGGGAAGGCATTTATAAACTTTCCCATGCAACGATATATTCGGGCTACTGGAGGTATTAAAAATATTGTAAAATCGGACAAATTGAGATTGGCAGCAGTCGATCTTGATTTGGACAATAACGCAGCTATTGTTTCTATCCTGGAAGTCGAAGGCACCTCTGTAAGGGAAATAGCCAATCATTTCATTACCCAGCCCCAAGGAGATTCGGAAATAAAACTTTTTAAGATCCCACGGAATTATCCGTTTTAAGGTCATTTAAAGGCTACTCGTTAGAACCAGAAGAATTTAGAATGCCCGAATTTAGAATTGAGAATTGTCTCCTGAGTTAGGAATTAGGAGTTAATCAACAATTATCCGTGGAATCGGTGTAATCAATTGAATCAGTGATCGGAATTCAAATTATTTTGCATACCCACTTAAAAAGCCTTAAAATATAATATTGAGTCAATTAAGTCAATCAAAAATTAGCGTCGTCGATCGCTGCAATTCAACTTATGATTAATAAGGAATGGTATCTATGCTTTATATAGCAGGTAAATCAATGCGTGTGAAAAAAAATACGCCCCACGCCTGTAACAAAAAAGAACACGGCTCGGAAATAGTGCGATCGCAACATAAGATCGGTGATAATATTTTTGGAGTCACTGTAAAAGTTGCAGAGCCTGGCTATGTTCCTCCTGGCGTTAAATTAAGAGGTCATATTTCAGCTAATTTGTTTACAGCAACTGTAAGCTCTAAAGATATTGAAAATTTAGAAACTGACTCTAAGGTGGTTTCAATCAGTACCCCGAGAAAGCTCCACGCTGCTAAAAATCATTCTGTTGCTTAAACTGCAACATCAAAACTGTTTAACGGTAGTTGACAATTTAGCTATTTTGTGCATTTGTTAAGTATTGTAGCGTAATTTAACAAAAGCTGTGAAATTAGATCTTAAATTTTGATTAAACAACGGGAATTGAATAGAAATGATCCAAAAGGTGGCTATTAATTAGTCACCTTTATTATTTTAAACTTTTGATTAGTAAGCTGCTACGTATTTAATATCATGTTAGATTAAACAGTTATCATATTTGATCTGAGTAATGAGTCATGAGTAATGAGTAACAAGTATTCACTCGTTCGTAGAATACGCGCCATGTTTTCAATTGGGTTATATAGTAAGTAATTAGCCAGACTTGATATAAGCCCAGAGGGGCACAGAGTTTTTTATGTTCATATGTATAAATAATTGATTCGGCTTCTGGGAATGATTTGAAAATCAGACTGGGTTATTATTTATGGTTATTATTTATGGTTATTGTTTATGTTTTTTCAAATTTAAAATATAAGCCAAAATATAAGCCAAAATATAAGCCACTCCCGAACTATTTAAGGAGTGGTTGAGAAACAAGTCTATAAATTATCTCGAAAGTGATTCTAAAATGATTATCTGATTGCATTATGAGGGTTGTTTGAAGTCTTAAACTTACACGAGAGTCAGTTTGGAGGAATTAGTCGCACATTCATCAGAAATTAAAGTGGATTTTTCTAATTCTTGATGCATTTTTGCTAATTTTGTAGATATTACTTCTGTGAAAGAATGATAATTTGGTAAGGGACATACAGGCATTGCTTGCCAACAACTTGGA
This sequence comes from Richelia sp. UBA3308, assembly GCA_002361335.1. Taxonomy (GTDB): domain Bacteria; phylum Cyanobacteriota; class Cyanobacteriia; order Cyanobacteriales; family Nostocaceae; genus Rivularia. Next base: position 10,873 of record DESS01000063.1, on the reverse strand, counting down.
CAAAACCAGTAAACATGATTGTTACTGATGTGGCATAAAAGTTTATCTTGACAACAAGGACAGTAATTCATGATTTTTTTAACCTCTATTAATTATTTACGATTATCTTACTAAGACAAAAATTTTGCCCCAAGGAAGTTTTCGGTTTGGAGTGATTCTTTCACTATAGAAAATAAATATGAGAAACTTGTGAGTATTCTCTGAGGTTAAATTTATTTAATTTTCTTGCTTTAGTCTATAAATAAAGAGGGAGGGAGTGAGGGAGAGAGGGAGAGAGGGAGAGGTAATTGGATGGGGTTTCGGAGCCCAACCAATTACTAGCACACCTTCGGGACGGTGGGGTTTTAAACCCTGCATGTCTCGATAAATCAGTTACCAGTTACTAGTAAGTAAAGTGACTAATAACTAATAGCTAATAACTAATTTTATCTAAATAAAACTTAATACTCACAAGATCCTCATATTGTTATTCTATAAAGTAATTAGTTATCAGTTACTAGTGACTAAAATGACTAACAACTAATCAGGACTTACAACAATTACAATATCCTGTTGGTGCCGTACTCTCATAGCTTGATTACTTCATTAAAATTCTTCCAAGAGTACAGCACCCTACAATAAAAATATGTCAGTTGCGTAAGTCCTACTAATAACTAACAACTAATAACTAATATCATGTTTAACAGAATTCTTGCTGCAATCGATAATTCACCATGGAGTGAGCATGTGTTTGATGAAGCTGTATATTTAGCTTCTTCAACAAATAGTAATTTAATGTTGTTACATATTTTATCTCCCCTGGATGAACAATATCTTGATCCTTTGTTTTTATATCCAACTATTCTTTATCCAGAATTGCAAGGACATAATAGTAAATATGTCAATGACTGGAATAAGCTCAAAGAAAATAGAATGAATTGGCTAGGATGGCTGTGCGAACAAGCAACGCAATTAGGGGTAAAAACAGAGTTTTCTCAAAATGTTGGTGAACCATGTCGAATAATTTGCGATATGGCTCGAAATTGGCAGGCTGATATAATTATAATTGGTCGTCGGGGTCGTCGGGGAATAAGCGAACTTTTACTTGGTAGTGTTAGTAATTATGTGCTTCATCATGCTTCTTGTTCGGTATTAACAGTACAAGGAACAATTGAAAATGCAGATGAACCAAATCAAACAGCAAAGGTGGAGGCTATAAATAAAATTTGAATCGTTTATACAACTTTATTGATGTAGAGACGCTTACCCATTTTTTGTCTCTACATTTAATTTTAAATCGATGGTTGTCACTCTCCGAAAAATTGGTTTTTTTTATAAAATCCAAAGTCTTATATTAAAGGTTATTGCCAGCTTAATTAATAAGATAAAATCAAGACATATACTTTGATTAAATAAATTTTATAAATTTTATAAATTTATAAATTTTGTATTTTAAAATCCTTACTGTATAACTTTCAAGGAACCAGTAAAGTTTTCTAATATTAGTAAAAAGCGGAAAGTGACAGAAGAGGGATAAAATGCTTATACCAATTTTAGCGATCGCGCAGTTATTACCCTTGAAATTAAGGGATGGTAATGGTGTTTCAAGGGTTTGAAACTGGTGCTTTATTTAGCCCGTGCTATACTAACATCTAACAACTAACAACTAACAACTAACAACTACTTATCCAATTTTTTTGAGCGGGAAGAATAACCTGTTAAAGTATCTTCAGTTCGCAAAACTACATCTTCTACAAGTCTTTCACTAAATCCAGCCATAAAGGCGATCGCCATATAAAGATAAACGTTACGATTTTCCGGTTTGGCTATTGTAAAAATACCGGAAAATACCCCAGATTCAATCAATGCTACTGCAAAAATCGCGAATGACATACCAACAATTGGACGGAAAAAGCCGGTAAAAAATAAGTCTGATTGTCCTTCTTTTGATTGTTCGATAAATTTATTGGCACGTACAATGACGCTGACTGAACTTGCTAAAGCACCCATGGAAACTGCTAGTGAAATAAAGAAAAAATCAGATTTAATAAACCAGTTAGTGAAAGAAGTTAATCTACTTTCTTTTATTTCTGTAGATTTCTCTTCAACAAGATTATTTTCGTTATTTTCTTGTTCTAGAATAGAATTTAATTCATCATTTACATTATTTTTGAGATTATCGACTTTACTGTTTATATCTTGAATACTTACAGATGACTTATTATTCGACAAAGCAGCATTTTCCTCTGTTGAGAAAGCCATCTTCTTTGGTTGGGAATTTACTTTTTGAAGTTCCTCATTTACTTTTTTTAGTTCCCGATTTACTTTTTCCAGCCTAACTTGAAGAGAATTGCGAATTTCACTAGTTGTTTTCAATTGCTTCTCTTTATTATTTAACTGAGTTTCAAGTTGTTCAATGCGAATTTCGTTAGCAGCTTGTTGTCTACCACCCAAAACATTTAAGCCAACAAATATTAATCCAACTCCGAAAATGGGACAGACTACAAATACGAGAAAAAACCAACTTAAACCAGATAGTAGTCGGTTATAACTACCTCCAGTACCTTTAATAATCGCGTTGAAAGGATGGGAATATCCTCGCGATTGAACCGCTATTTGTCGTCGCGCTTCTTGAATAAAAACTAGATTACCAGAACTTTTATCTGATACTTTATTGGGTAAATTTAAATTTGTATCCCTTTGAGTTGTATCTTGCTGATTTTCCAACAGAATTGAAATCACTAAATCTAAAATATCGATTTGTTCCGGATTACGATAATCTAATGTCGATATCAAACTCAACAATCTAGCAAGCTCTCGCTGCATTTCGATACTTAATTGTTGCTGCTGTAGACTCTTTTTTATTTGCAGCAACAAACTTTGTATCTTAGCTTGCATTTCGCCATCTAATTCTTGATTCTCAGCAATATTAGAAAGCTGTTCAACTTCTACTTCTAATTCAACATTCGATTGAGTATTTTCCTGCTGCGTATCCGATGGTATTTGTTTCATCGTTACTCTAGAATAAAAAGTTTTGTAGTACTTATAAGTACATCAGATTTAATAACAATTACGCAAAAAACAAAAAACTCATACTCTGTCTGATTTTAATCTTCCAAGCACTCTTAAATATTTTTCTGGCAAACTAAATAAATCGGAATGCAACTAGTACCGCTACGCCGAAGTCAAAAGTATTAACTGAGTGCAGTTTCGGCAGTTTGAAATGGGTGGTTTATTTGGGCACCCGCTGTACTAGAACATATTTAGGCTTTATAATTGAAAATTTTATTAGTAAGAAATTTTTATGGCTGGAATGTTTGATTTTTATTACTCTTAGCCAAGTCCTGGTACATTAAATAAATAGGTGTTAGTATTACGTCCAGGATCAAAAAAATATTAAAATATTAAATTTATCGAGAGAAATATAAATTAATATTTCATAAACTCAGAACTTACGGAATTGTCACAATACTCGGCTGGTGCCGTACCCTGATTGCCTTATTATTGCGTTAACAATCAGTCAGTGCACAAGCACCACTAAAAAAATGTGCCGGTTGCGTAAATTCTAAAACTATATTGACAATTGCGATCGCTTAAAATCAAAATGGCACCCCACACAGAAACTATAACCACAACAACAACTCGGGAAATACCCCCAAATGTTCCCTCTTCAAGGGAAGTGACAACAATTCAAGTTGGGCTAGCTACCATTCCCGTGGCTTTTATCATCGCTTTGGCATTTATTTTTTTTCAACAAGTTAAATATCGTAAAAATTTATATCACCAACTTGTTACTTCTAAACGTTATTCTTCTATTCCCTGTACTAAATGTCTATTTTTTGACAATAATCACCATCTTCCCTGTGCTGTACAACCGGCTTTAGTAATGAGTCTACAAGCTGTTGATTGTAGTGATTATTCCCCAAAGCCGTTAAAAGTTGACTAAAAAAAATATACAGCATGTTTCATCTTTTAATCGCTACATTTAGACAGGCAGGGATGCCCGTACCATAAGAGTTATTCAATATAGTACTTTTTTACTATGTCCTTAGGGGCATTTACTGCCTATAGTTGCTTTTGACAGCTAATTCTTAACTAAGTCGGTTGGCGTTGAAAATAGTAGCCGCCCGCTTGTGAATAGTGAGTAGGTACAAGGCTTTGGAATAAGTTTACCCAAGCTGTAATATAGCCCTCGTTTATTTGTGCCGACTTACTTAACAACTAATAACCAACTATCGAGTAAGGAGTAACGAGTAAGG
>DESS01000063.1:1984-6579 GCA_002361335.1 Richelia sp. UBA3308 | reverse complement strand
GAGTAAGGAGTAACGAGTAATAACTATCAAACTTTCTCTAAAATTAAATGATTGCGCTGGGTTAACAACCCTTGCCAATTTGGCTCAACAACAATAGTACTAATCTTCTCCACAATAATTGCAGCACCCTTAATAATATCCCCCGGTTGTAAATCTTCCCTTCGATAAACCGGCGCAGAGTACCACTTATCATTAGTAAACATCCTCACCTCTTCCATGGCAATCGGAAACTGATCGAACTCACGACTACGAAAAATCAAAGCTTCCTCCGGAGTATCCATCTTTTGAATCACCTCCACAGAAACCGACTCCACAATCAATCTTTTTTCCCCTTGAATAAAACCATATCTCAATAGATGCTCCCCCTCAAACTCCTGACGCATCATTTCCACATTTACATGAAAATCTACCCCAAAAATAGAACTACTTCCCTCATACTTCAAATTAATTTTCCTTACTACCTCTTCGCGCTCCTCTGCGTTTACCTCCGCGCCCCTCTGCGTTTCTAATTCACCTCTTCCTCTTACCTCCAAATCCTCCATCAACCCCTGTAATTCCTCCACCAACTCTCCATTCAAAACCTTCTCCACCCCAACTTCCCTTATGGCTCTGACATCAGCCAAACCCATACCATAAGCAGAAAGTACCCCCGCATAAGGATGTAGAAAAATCTTCTTCATTCCCAAAGTATCAGCAATTAAACAAGCAACCTGCCCTCCTGCACCACCAAAACAGCAAAGAACATAATTACTAACGTCATAACCCCGTTGTAGACTGATCTTTTTAATCGCATTCGCCATACATTCCACAGCGATCGCAATAAAACCAGCGGCGACTTGTTCTGGTGTACGATGATTTCCGGTAGCTGTTTCTATATTTTGAGCTAATTGTATAAATTTTTCACTAACAATATCTTTATCCAAAGGTAAATTTCCTTCCTTACCAAACACTGTAGGAAAATATTGGGGATGAATTTTACCCAACATGACATTAGCATCCGTCACCGTTAAATTACCTCCACGACGGTAACAAGCCGGGCCAGGATTTGAACCAGCAGATTCAGGGCCTACACGATAACTAGAACCATCAAAGGATAAAATAGAACCGCCACCGGCAGCGATTGTATGTATTGCCAGCACAGGAACTCGCATTCTTGCTCCAGCGATTTCGTTTTCTAATTGTCGTTCGTATTCTCCTTGAAAATGGGCAACATCAGTACTAGTTCCCCCCATATCAAAAGTAATTATTGAATCAAAACCAGCCCTTAAACTAGTTTGTACAGCACCAACAATACCTCCCGCAGGACCACTTAAAATGCTATCCTTACCTTGGAATTTTTGGGCATTTATTAACCCCCCATCGGATTTCATAAACATTAGTTTTACATCGGGTAATTGACTAGCTACAGAGTCAACATAACGACGTAAAATTGGAGTTAAATACGCATCAACAACGGTTGTATCTCCCCGGCTAACTAATTTCATTAAGGGACTAACTTGATGAGAAACTGAAATCTGGGTAAATCCCACTTCTTGAGCAATCGATCGTACTTGTTCCTCGTGTTGCGGATAATTGTAACTGTGCATCAACACAATTGCACAACTACGAATTCCCTTATGGAAAACTGCTTGTAAATCTTTTTTAACTTCTTGAATATCTACAGGAATTAATTCATTACCCTTAGCATCGTAACGCTCGCTTACCTCGACTTCAATCTCGTAGAGCATAGTAGGTAAAACGATATGACGAGCAAAAATATCGGGACGATTTTGATAACCAATTCGTAAAGCGTCTTTAAATCCCTTAGTAATCAAAAGTAAAACGCGATCGCCTTTTCTTTCCAATAGTGCATTTGTGGCAACAGTCGTACCCATTTTTACCACTTCAATTTCTTCCGTGGGAATGGGTTGGTGAGGAGAAAGTCCGATGATATCGCGAATACCTTGAATTGCAGCATCTTGATAGCATTCGGGATTTTCGGAAAGTAATTTGTAAACAATTACCCATTGTTGATGGGGAAGCGGAACAATTAAAAAACGTTGATTGCAAGCAAGTTGGTTGATTATGGATTGATTATCAGTAACCGCGACAATATCTGTAAAAGTTCCACCTCTGTCAGCAAATACTTTTAACATACTTTTGATTATTCAATGGTTCTATATTCTTACGGGCCTTCTCTGCCCGTACCACAAGAGTTTTAAAATATAGTACTGTATTTAGTTTATCTGAAAACTGCTGTAAATTATGTAGAGAGGTAGTAGTGTTAGGAGGACCTAACAATTATGCTTGGTTAACAAATATTTTTACAGCATATTTCATCAAAGTGAGGTAGATCATAAACGCTAGGGATGCCTGTAAAACAAGACTTTAAGAATTAATGATTGCACCTCATGTACAAGCATTGTGCTGTATCAGTAGCAAAAAGGTTCTTGTAATATTAATCTACATCTGGTTGAGGAATATCTTCATAAAAATTCACAATTGGATGTGTTTGTGGTGTTTCTTCGATTATTTTGATATCAATTGGGTTATTTTGAAGAATATCTTTGGGTTGATAACGTTGTGGATTGGATAGAATTTTCGTTTCCCTTTCAAATTTACGTCTTCCTTCTTCAAAAAATGTTTCTGCTGCTGTTGGTGAATACAAACCATTTAAGACAGATTGATTGATTGATGGTACATTCTTTTGTGCAAAAGCAGTATCCATTGTACCAATAAGAAAAAATGCCATAAGCCCAAAGGGCATGGTAAGAGCGTTCAGTTTTGCTGCGGCGATCGCCATTGGTAATACCTTAGTACCCCGCAGCGTAAATAAAGTAACCATATAAAAAGCTTTAAACCTTTATAATACAATAATTATCACCTTGATAGTTGATAGTTGATAGTTGTTATTTGTTAGTTGTTAGTTGTTGGTTGTTGGTTGTTAGTTTTTACTCGTTACTCGTTACTCATTACTCGTTACTCGTTACTCGATAGTTAGTTGATAGTTGTTAGTTGATAGTTGTTGGTTGATAGTTGTTAATTATAAATTCTAAATTCTAAATTCTTAGTTGCTGTATCAAGCTTAGCTTGACATCATAAAGGATGTAATTATATCAGAATTATGTATGTTGAGTAACGAAAAAATCGTGATGCTAATAAACAAGAGAATAATCATTTTAACAATTTTAGCGATCGTCACTTTAACAGGATGTAGCGCACCATCAAACAACAGTGATATTAGTCAAAGCAACCAAGAAGAGGCAAATAATCAAGGAAACGTAATATTTATTCACCCAGATGGAACCAGTGCATCTCATTGGGGTGCGGCGCGGATGGTGCATTATGGACCAGATGGTAGACTCAATTGGGATAAGATGTCGAACTTGGGTGTTTATTTAGGACATCTAAAAAACCAACTTACCGCAACTTCTAACGCCGGTGCAGTAATTCACGCCACAGGAGTCAAAGTCAACGCCGATTCATTTGGCTTGAATGAAAATGGAAAACCGATAGTAGCAGCTTCGGGCAAACCACAAACGATTATGGAAGAAGCTGTAGCAGCAGGTAAAGCAACAGCGATTATTAATTCCGGTATTATACCAGAACCTGGAACAGGTGCTTTTGTAGCTAAAACCAAGACTCGTCGAGAATTTGCAGAAATCACCAAGCAAATAGTAGAATCTGGTGTCGATGTGATTTTAGGTGGTGGTGAAGTATTTTATTTACCTAAAGGTACTGCCGGAAGATATGCTAAAGCTGAAGAAAGTCAGCGGGAAGATGGAGTCAATTTAATTGAGTTAGCAAAACAAAAGGGTTATACAGTTGTTTATAATCGCGACGAACTTTTGAATTTACCACCAGATGTTAAAAAAGTATTAGGAATTTTTGCGGCGACAGATAGTTATAATGCTCAATCCGAAGAAGATTTAAAAGAGAAAAATTTACCGTTGTATGTTTCAAATGCGCCGACAGTCGGCGAAATGTTACAAGCAACATTAAAAGTACTATCTCAAAAAAACTTATCTCAAGATAAAGATGGCTTTTTTATTGTTTTAGAAGAAGAAGGCAGTGATAATTTTTGTAATGCCAACAATGCCAAAGGTTGTATAGAAGCAATCAAACGCGCCGATGATGCTGTTGGTGTTGCGATGGAATTTATCGATCAAAATCCCAATACTTTATTAGTTACCGCTGCCGATAGTGATGCTGGTGGTTTAGAAGTAATTGGAGTCACCACCAAAAATTTCCCCTTAGATCAACCATTACCAGAAAAAACTAGAAACGGCGCACCTGTGGATGGTAAAGAAGGTACAGCGACATTACCTTTTGTTTCCGCACCAGATAAACAAGGAAATAGATATCCCTTTGCGATCGCGTGGGCAGGTTATAGTGATTTTACTGGTTCAATTGTTGCTAAAGCCCACGGATTAAATGCAGATAAATTACCACAAACTGTAGATAATACAGATATTTATCGTTTGATGTATTTTACCTTATTTAGTCAAGAAATTCCCCAACGATAGGAGAAATTAAGAGGATGGAGGAGATAATTTTTAATTCCTCATCTCCTAAAATTGAGTAACGAGTAAGGAGTAACGAGTAACGCGTAACGA
>DESS01000063.1:468-1915 GCA_002361335.1 Richelia sp. UBA3308 | reverse complement strand
AACGAGTAAAGAGTAAGGAGTAAAGAGTAAAGAGTAAAGAGTAAGGAGTAAAGAGTAATAACTAATAACTATTCAGCATTGTAAGCTTGTTCACCATGTTCGCTAATATCTATACCTTGTAATTCGGCGTTTTCAGGAACTCGTAATCCAACAGTGCGATCGACTACATTGAGAATAATCCAGGTACCAAATCCGGCGACAAAATAGGTAACTGTGATCGCAGCAATTTCTAAAAGCAATTCGTCGGGATTGCCAAATAATAAACCATTTCTCCCTCCTGGATTTACAACTGTATTGGCAAAGATACCGGTTAAAATGGCACCTACGGTACCGCCAACTCCATGGATAGTATAGGTATCCAAGGCATCATCAATTTGTATTTTATGTTTAATGCTGATGGCGTAAAAGCAAATAAAACCGGTGATACTACCAATTAATATTGCTGCTATAGGTGTAACAAATCCCGCCGCCGGAGTAATACCTACTAAACCAGTAACGCTTCCTGTTGCTCCACCTACTGCTGTTGGTTTGCCCCGTAATACTTTTTCTAAAATTAACCAAGTTAAAGCCCCTGCCGCCGCACTAATATTGGTATTAACAAAAGCAACTACTGCTAAATTATTAGCTTCTAGGGCACTACCTGCATTAAACCCAAACCAACCAAACCACAACAAACCAGCACCCAGTAAAATAAAAGGTACATTGTGTGGTGGACTTAATTTATTCGGATAACTTTTTCGGGGTTTGAGGTACATTGCTGCTACAAAAGCAGATACTCCCGAACTTATATGTACAACTGTACCGCCAGCAAAATCTAAAGCACCCCAACCACCCGATAAACTTAATAATCCTCCTATACCCCAAATCATATGCGCCATCGGCGAATAAACAAAAATTGACCATAAAACTAAGAATACTGAGTATCCAGTGAAACTCATACGTTCTGCGATCGCGCCGGAGATTAGGGCTGGGGTGATAATGGCAAACATTCCTTGATAAGTCATGAATGCCAAATGGGGAATTTTGGGAGCATATTCGCTTGGTTGTAAACCAACATTATTTAAACCCAGCCATTCAAATCCACCAATGAATGGGTTACCGGGTGCAAAAGCAAAGCTATAACCCCATAAAACCCAAGTAACACCGATAATCGCCATTGCCACAAAGCTCATCATCAGTGTATTTAGAACATTGTGACTACGAACAAATCCACCATAGAAAAACGCAAGTGCCGGTGTCATCAGAAATACTAGCGCCGCACAGATTAATATAAAGGCGATAGAAGCACTATTTACAGTAGCACTCAATCCTGGTGTCTGTACTTGAGCAAAGGCGTTATCTATTTTGATTGTTAAAATCAGTAGAGTTATAACTGTTATCAATGTAATTTTTTTCAACACTTTTTATTGTCCTTTTGTGCCGAATATTTTTGAGTTTTTAAATAGAT
>DESS01000063.1:0-351 GCA_002361335.1 Richelia sp. UBA3308 | reverse complement strand
ATAATACCAAAGCAAACGGAAAAGATATGATTACTTAAATAATCAAGATTATAAGACAAATTTAAGTTTAAATTAGAAATTATTAGCTGTTAATTTGGAAAAATTACCAAAAATAATCTAAATGTAAACCTAATTTTAGTTTTGAAAGTAAATTAAATATGTGGTTTTTAAGCTTTTTATAAAATTGGTTTTGTTTGAAGAGTACAAAATTATTTTGAATAGATTTTTTAGTGCAATTAGAAGTACTTAGGCAACTGGCACATTGCGATCGGTATTTAATAGTACTAAATTACTATTAGTAGTCATAGATATGTCTATTTCTCATGGATCGTTTCAATCCCTAATAGGGAT
>DESS01000174.1:12888-16554 GCA_002361335.1 Richelia sp. UBA3308 | reverse complement strand
GTGCGAAGCCGTTTCAACCGCCATAGTTTCGTATTTAACCTCTATTACAATCATAATAGATCAAGCAACTTGAAAATTAATAACCCCATGTACAAAAGATAAATTACAGCTATTCTCATCGACACAAAAAAGTATAAATAAACACTAAACAATTGTTCAAATTCAGCAATTCTGCTTTTAAATCGATATAAAATATGAACATATCCGGTCAAGAACGTAGACAATTAAGAGATGCCTTAATTGATGCTTTTCCGAATAAATCATCATTAGAACAAATGCTATCTTTTGAATTAAATAAAAAATTAGACGAAATTGCTTCAGGAGATAATTTAAGCACAATTGTTTTTTACTTAATCAAACAATCGGAAGCTCAAAATTGGATTCAAGAATTAATTTATGCTGCCCGTAATTCCAACTCTGGAAATACTAGTTTAAAAGTTATTGGCCGAAAACTATTATCAAATCACCATCCGCAACACACCAACAAAAAACTCAAATGTTTTCAGGAAGACTTGGGTAATGGTATAACATTAGAAATGGTTTATATCCCTGGTGGTTGTTTTCACATGGGTTCACCACCCACAGAAAAAGCTCAAAACGAAGATGAACAACCCCAACACCAAGTAAATCTATCTGCTTTTTTTATCGGTAAATTTCAAGTTACCCAAGAACAATATCAGCAAATTATGGGTAAAAATCCATCCCATTTTAAAGGAGCCAAATTTCCTGTTGACACTGTTTCCTGGGATGATGCTGTGGAATTTTGCAAAAATTTAAGTTTAAATACAGGGCGCAGCTATACCTTACCAACTGAAGCACAATGGGAATACGCCTGTCGAGCAGGAACCACAACTCCCTTTTATTTCGGTCAAACCATTACCACTGACCTAGCTAATTATAACGGAGAGTATACTTATGCTAATAGAGCAAAAGGAAATTATCGTCAACAAACTATAGAAGTCGGACAATTTCCACCCAACTCATTTGGTTTATATGACATGCACGGAAATGTCTGGGAATGGTGTCAAGATTTCTGGCATAGTAACTATAAGGGAGCACCCACAGATGGTAGTCCATGGATCGATCCTCCCAATTATAATCATTCTCCAGTCTTGCGTGGTGGTTCATGGAAAAACAAACCTCACTGTTGCCGTTGTGCTTTCCGCTATAACTTCTATCCTGATCGCATTTTCAATAATATTGGTTTTCGGGTTGTCTGTAATATCTACCAATCAACTCCGACTGATCTGATCCAGATAATCGGCTAGTTTATCAAGCACTTGTAACATTACGTAACACTGCATTTCGTTACGACTAAGATCCGCTCCATAAACTATCTCTGTAATAATCTGATCGCTCTGAGACTTATCTTTACAATTGTTGTGAACGATCGCAAAGTGTGCAAAAGGCTTATCAACGCTATTTTCAATACTCGGTTCAGCATACCCTGTAGTAGCAATACCTACGTCTGTGGCAAATTTTTCACATACTCCCTTTGCCATTTCAATTGCGACTTTAGAAGACACACAATTTACTTCCCTAGCATGACTTTCTTCTACACCTAACAAACCAACTTTCTGTTCCAAATTATAGGCTGTTATGCCTCCAGCAAAAAACTCGGAAGCTCCACTTACCGAACCCAAACATGCTTGTATATATCCACAGGTTAAACTTTCTGCACATGCTAGAGTCAATTCCAACCCTACCATCCTTTGATTGATTATTTTTACTAGAGGTCGATAAGACTCAAACATTTTTCTCACTTTCGGTAGCTGCAAATATTTCAATAAGATGATTTCTGAGGATATTCAACATATTTTCTCGAGAAGAATATTCTACTATTGTAACCAAATCGTCTATGGCAGCTGCTCCCAAAAGTGAAAAAGGTAAAGTTACACCCTCACGAATTAGATAAAGAGAAGGTTTTCTTAAAGCATAAGCATATCCTGCTTCGTACAAAGCACTTGTTGCACAACTTGTTGGGTATATCAAAAGAAAATTGTGAGAATTTTCCAGCGCCTTCAAATCTTTTTTTGTACCGATTTTGTGTGGTTCTAGATCATCATAGCTCTTTATTCTTTTAAATGCGGAATAAATGAATTCACTACCCTCAGACATTTTGATATGTTCTATGGCCTCGATTACATCCGCTCGAAATTTTTCGTAGTTTTCAGAATCTATATATTTCAGAGCTGTCATTGGTGCAGATACAAATAATTCATATTCTACTTCGTTTTCTTTATCATCATTTTTTTGTATTACTCTACTAATTATTCTTTTCTGATTATCTTTTATTGAAATAAGTTTATTTATTTTATCAAAATAACCTTCATTTAACTTTGGTAGTATTCTTATACTCGAAAGCCCAACGTAGATACTTCTACCTTGAAAAAAAGCAATTACATATATCAAACTACTTAATACACCTACAATATAGATTCCTAATATAAAAATGATTGCAGATAATGGATTAATAAATATTCCTTCCAAAAAGTCAGCCATATCAAAATTCTCCTCACTAAGGATAAATCCGGGGGCTTGTATCCTGTTTATTTTTTGATTAAAAACTGCTAAAATCTATATTTTAACGTCAGTTATGGTTAATGAGGTAATTCTTTCTTTTATTAACTAATCAATTGCTGAAACAGCGTAAATAAACATACAGCACTTTGGTTTTATTTTAAGTACAGTACTATATTTAAAAACTCTTGTGGTACGGGCATCCCTGCCCGTGCATATGTACCGATAAAAAGATGAAATATGCTGTAATTAATAAAATATCAAAATATCAAAATTTCAATACAAATTAGAGTAAATTGTGAAAAAAGATGCCATTTTTTATACTATTTTTCAACGTTCTCCAGAATTAATCTTTGAATTTATAGAACCAAAAATTACTAGTGTTACAAACTACCGTTTTGAATCAGTAGAAATAAAAGAAACAAGCTTTAGAATTGATGGAGTATTCTTGCCACCACAAAATGCTTCTCCTCGCATAGTTATTTTTGCAGAAGTTCAGTTTCAACCGGATGAATTGTTATACCATCGTTTTTTCGCAGAGTCTCTGCTTTATATATACCGTAACCCTGATTTTTGCGATGATTGGTACGGAGTGATTATTTTTCCCAGTCGTAATTTAGAACCGAAAAATACAACTATTTATCAGCCACAGCTTGAAAGTTCTAAAGTACGACGAATTTATTTAGATGAATTAGATGATTCTGGGCAGCAATCCATAGGTATAAGTTTAATGCAGTTAACCATTGCTTCACAAAACAAACTGGTTGAATCAGCCAAACGTTTAATTGAGAGAGTCAAACAAGAAGAAATCAACGTTTTCTCACAGAATCAGCTCTTAGATATAATAACTACCATAGCCGTTTATAAATTTTCCAACTTGAGTCGGGAAGAGGTGGAAGCCATGTTAGGAATTAAATTGCAAGAAACTAGAGTTTATCAAGAAGCTAAAGAGGAAGGAAGAATAGAAGGTAGACAAGAAGCTAAATTAGAACTTGTACCGGCGATGTTGGCGCGTGGTATGAGGATTGAAGAAGTTTCTGAGTTGTTAGGTTTGACTATCGAGCAAGTAACACAGCCTACTAAGGATAAATCTTAAAAATTCAAAGATGCCGATTATTACCCACCTAACATGAATACTCATTACTC
>DESS01000174.1:0-12790 GCA_002361335.1 Richelia sp. UBA3308 | reverse complement strand
TTACTCATTACTCATTACTCAACCCCCACAGATATGATAACTGTTTAACCGGACATGATATCACTCCCTGCCTCTATCAATTCAACCAGCCAAATCCAATATCCGATGTGCCATTTCTAATTTAGAACACATGGGAATCTCAAATTGTCTTCCTTCTCTATCTATATATATAGCTTGATTCGTATCGCTACCGAAACCACTACCAATTTCATCTATGGGATTAGCAACAATTGCATCTAAATTCTTTCTTTGCAATTTCTCCTTCGCTGGAGTCACAATATCCCCAGTTTGCGCCGCAAAACCAATCAACTTTTGATGCTGTTGTTTACAACTCGCTAATTCGGCAATAATATCTTCAACATAATCCAAAGGTAAAACTTCCCCAAGTGCCTTCTTCGGTAACTTCTGCTGACTATATTCCCTTGGTTTTACATCCGCCACAGCCGCCGACATCATAATTAAATCAGCATCTGGCAAATACCGCAACAATTGCGATCGCATTTCTTGGGCAGTATCTACGGTAATACCCTTCACACCCAAAGGAAACTGCCAATTCGCCACACCACGCACCAAAGTCACATCCGCACCTCGATGTAACGCCGCTCGTGCTAAAGCCAAACCCATTTTACCAGTAGCCGGATTACCAATAAACCGCACCGGGTCTAAATATTCTCGCGTACCCCCCGCACTAATTAACACCCGTTTCCCTAAAAAATCTCGCTTTCCCCCAGTTTGTAACAAGGATTTTACATAACTTACAATTTCTTCAGGTTCAGCCATCCTTCCCGCACCAACTCGATCGCAAGCTAATAAACCGGATGCGGTTTCTATACCATGAAAGCGACTCAAAGTCAAAGTTTGTTGCCAATTTCGCCTTACCGTTTGCTGCTCCCACATATCGGTATTCATTGCAGGTGCAAGTAGAATGGGACAAGTAGAAGCTAAAACCGTATTTAATAATAAATTGTCAGCCATTCCATAGGCTAACTTTGCCAAAGTATTCGCCGTCAGAGGTGCAATTAAAAAAATATCCGCCCATTCTCCCAATTCTATATGTAGGGGAGGAGAATGGGTTGATTGCCAAAAATTGTCGTCAGTATAAGCACAGTGACGAGAAAGGGTAGAGAAAGTTAAAGGTGTGATAAAGTGTTGGGCGGAATTAGTTAAAATTGTGCGTACTTCCACCCCAGATTTAAATAGAGTCGAAACAACTTCACAAATCTTGTAAGCAGCGATACCGCCACAAACACCAATCAGCACCCTTTTTAAGTTTTGATTAGACATTTAGCAACAGATGGGGAATAAGAAGTTATGAATTGGGGTATATTGAATTTTGAACTCGTAACTGATAATTCATAACTCATAACTTTTTTACTCCCTTTCCTTGCGTGGTTTATCATTCCCGAGGGATTTATGCTTCGTCGTAGGGTTCCAAATCCAAAAGGTGGATATAAGATTCTACTAATTCGGGACGTTGAAACGCAACAGCACGCAGTAAATGCCAATCGTTCAAACCTTCAAAAGCATTACTATAATTATCTTGTTCCAACCGTGTAGCCAATTTATCCACCTCTTGTGCAGTCATGGTGGCGATATCGGTTTTAGAAATGGTCAAAGTTTTCATAATTTAGCCCCTCCCGTAAGTAGCAACACCATCCAGTATGGGTTTAATTGCGCGATTACGCAGCCACCCAATCTATATTACTCATTCGTTGACGTGAGTTACGTGAATTTTCTACCGGAAATCTACCGTAATTTGTAAAGCTTTTGTAACCTTAGTTAAGTAAGGTTGCTGAGAATGAAACTACGTGCGACATCCAGCATTTGAGAACTAATTTGATGCCCTCCATCAAATTCACGATATTCCAAGGGAACAGCAAGTGATTCTAATACATCTCGTGCTTTTTGGGCAGCGCTTACAGGTACAATTTCATCTTGTTTCCCGTGCATAATTAACACGGATGGTAGAGAATTTGTAGCAGGAGATTCAATATTTTGGATATCTGAATGTAAATACCCACTCATAGAAATTAAACCAGAACAGGGCAATTTTAATCCTACATCTAAAGTCATTGCGCCTCCTTGAGAAAAACCACTTAAAATTGTTTGCTTTAAGGGTATACCGGTACTACTCTCTACAGATAGCAAGCAATCAATTAGCAATTTTCTACTTTCTACTAACCCTTCATACATATTATCCCCACTCAGATCGTACCATGCTCTACCGTCTGGGGAATGAGGATGAGGAAAAGGTGCATTAGGAAATACAAAATGATATTGCGGTAACTGTAAAAAAGGTACTATTGATGCTACATCTTCCGCATTTGCACCCCAACCGTGTAAGATCGCGATTAATCCTTTAGTTGGTGTTTCTGTACTTGTTGCCGGTACCTCGATAAAATCTAAAGCCTTAGCCATTAGTCAATATAATTCCTTGTAAGTAATGCTCCCTATCTGAAATTATTATGGGGCTTTCAGAAGGCCCAGGTTATATGAATGCCAAGATACTCATTACCTCATCAAAAATAATATGGGTAGTTTATACCAAAAAACAAGATAGCAAAGGCCCCCATTATGTCACGATCGAAAAGGAAATTTAATTGAGGGATTATTTTTGCTATTTTTAAGTGCCTGCTTAGTTTTAAAATATTATGATTGATTGCAGGAAAGTTATAAATTATGGCGCGTCTAGCACTGCTGAGTGTATCTAACAAAACCGGTTTAGTCCAACTTGCTCGAAGTTTGCAAGAAGAGTTTAACTTTGAATTTATCAGCAGTGGAGGTACCGCAAAAGTTTTACAAAATGCTGGATTAACTGTAACTAAGGTTGCTGATTATACGGGTTCTCCGGAAATTTTGGGGGGACGAGTAAAGACGCTACATCCGCGAATTCATGGCGGTATTTTAGCACGGCGAGATAATTCTCAAGATGTGGTGGATTTACAAGATAATCAAATTCGTCCGATTGATTTGGTTGTGGTAAATCTCTACCCTTTTACAGAAACTATTGCTAAAGATGGGGTTAGTTTATCAGAAGCCATCGAACAAATTGATATCGGTGGTCCAGCAATGTTAAGAGCTTCCTCTAAGAACTTTGCTCATCTTACTGTATTATGTGACCCGGCGCAGTATGAAGAATATTTAATGCAGTTACGTCAAAATGATGGTGAAGTGTCTTTAGAATTTCGTCAACAGGCTGCTTTAAAAGGATTTTTACATACTTCTGAATACGATCGAGCAATTTCATCATATTTAAGCAATCAAATTTCTCAAGATGAAGAAATTCCTCAACAATTTAGCCTTGTAGGGAAACAAGTACAATCCCTACGTTACGGTGAAAACCCCCATCAAAGTGCTGCTTGGTATCAAACGGGAATAACTGCCAGTGGATGGGCTGCTGCCACTAAATTACAAGGAAAGGAACTTAGTTACAATAATTTAGTCGATTTAGAAGCCGCCAGACGCATTATCACCGAGTTTACTGATACTCCTGCTGCAGCAGTTCTCAAACATACTAACCCTTGTGGTGTCGCTTTAGGAAATTCTCTCCTAGAAGCTTATCAAAAAGCCTTTAATGCCGATTCAATTTCTGCTTTTGGGGGAATTGTCGCTTTAAACCAACCAATCGATGCTGCAACCGCCACTGAGTTAACCAAAACATTTTTAGAATGTGTAGTTGCACCTGGTTGTGAAGATGATGCCTCCGAAATTATTTCTGCCAAATCAAAATTGCGAGTATTAATACTACCAGATTTACAAAGTGGAGCTAAACAGACTATTAAAGTTATTGCAGGTGGTTTTCTCATGCAAGCTGCCGATGATATTTTAAGCGACACTAATAAATGGCAAATAGTTACCGAGAAAAAACCTACCCAAAAAGAAATAGAAGAATTGTTATTTGCATGGAAAGTTTGTAAACACGTTAAATCTAACGCCATTGTTATTACTGGCGATCGCACTACTTTGGGAGTAGGCGCGGGACAAATGAACCGAGTTGGTGCGGTAAAAATTGCCCTCGATCAAGCTGGGGAGAAAGCCAAAGGCAGTTTTCTTGCTAGCGATGGATTCTTTCCTTTCGATGATTCAGTAAAAACCGCTGCTTCTGCAGGAATTACTGGGATTATTCAACCGGGGGGAAGTCTACGAGACCAAGATTCCATCAACGCTGCAAACCAACTAGGCTTAACAATGGTGTTTACCGGCAATAGGCATTTTTTGCATTAATTTGCACTGAAATTATACCAGAAAAATTACTAAATTTTCAGATTTTTTCCAAAATTGTGATTTAAAATGCTTTTCATTTCATAAAACTAATGCTAACCTATAGTTGTGTGTGTGAGGAGCAAAGTGAAAAGCGCTTGGGGTGGAAACACGGCAACACTCCCTAGCGCTTTTTGCCTTTTTAGTTATTAGTTATTAGTAGTTATAGAAATCAGGTTTTATTTTTCAATAAAATCATAATAATACAGGTTCAATTTTCAAACTGTCACTCGACACACTTGTGGATTAAAAGTAGTAATGCTAATCTATGTTTGTGTGTGAGGAGCAAGTGATAAGCAAAGAGCGCTTGGGGTGGAAACACGGCAACACTCCCAGGCGTTTCTTGTTTTTTTCATTAACCACCGCGATCGTCAATAGTTTTATAATTGCCGCACTTTTAATATCTTTTCCGTCTGCTGTGGAATTATTTAAAAGGTAAGCGAAAAAACTCTGCTTCCCTCTGCCCCTACTTTCATCTCCTGTGGGTTTTAAAATATATAATTCCTATGCCCTAATCTTCATCCAAAGCCGGGAAAGCTTCCTCAATAAACCATAATCTATCTTTGTTTTCGATAAACCAGACGCGAGTTTCCGGAGTTAACTTTTTCCAAATATATTCTACAGGTACGTGAGGAGATGAGTATTGAAACTCCTCACCGAGTAACTGGAGATTTTCGGCTATATTATCGGGAATACCAAAGTCTTTCCAATCGATTTTTGGTTCAACTCCAGTAACTCCTTTTCCGGGATCGAAAACTAATTGTGCAGCTCTGATTAAGTCAGCAAAGTGTACCGGTTTTAATTTGTACAACTCCTCAATTTTGAATGCTTCGTCATTATTCTGAGACATCGTGGCTCTTAGCAGCGAATATTTACTATATATAGAACTTACTGCCAGAGATTTTCCCTTATGAATATATTCTAGCGTAGAACAGCAATATTTTATCAACTCATAGAATAACTCAAATTGAACGGGAATTCTAAATTTATATCTTATTGGCTGCTGTTACAGGGTAATTTTGTGACAATAGCATTAATATTGATCGTAATTGCAATAATTTTAACATTTATAAAAAATCAAAACAGTCATCGTCTTGGAAATGGCGAACGCTCTTATTTATCTGATAGAAGATGTTTGGCATTACAACGTAAATTATTAAATCTGATACATAAGGATACTGCAGAAAGACTGATTCATTTAACAAAACGTCAAGCGCTTTCTCTGGGTCATAATTTATAATTAGTAATTGATAATTATTACTCCACCTATGAATCCGGGGGGGGGGTGATTACCGTTGGCAAATTTATTTTTTTATCATCAATGAATTGAGGGGCCCAACATAATTCATAATTTATAATTGGGAATTAATAATTATGAATTATGAATTATGAATTAGTAATTTACGATTTACAACGGGAAGGTTAAGAACGTAATTGCGCTATCATCGTTTTTGGATTCCAATAAGCACGAGTAGTTTGAATTTTACCAGCATCATTTATCTCAAAAACGGTAATTCCTTCAAAAGTGACAACTTTCTCATTTTTGCTAACTCCTTGCATTGTCCATTTTAGAGCAGCTTCATTTCCAGCGATAAAAAGATGTTCTTTTGTGGCTTCTAGTTTTGCAAAAACAGCTTTTAACTGTCCGATAAATTCCTGAAATCCTTCATGAACTAAAGTGGGTGGTTCCCCAACAGGATCGTAACTTAAAGCATCTTCAGCAAACTTTTCTACCCAACCTTCGGGATTCATTGCTGAAATATTTGCTAAATAAGAGTTAACAATGTTTTCAATTTCTTCTGGTGACATAATCTATTAAGGTTAAAGGTTTAATTTAAGATTTAAGTTGAAGAGTATTTGTCTCTTGGGAAAATTTTAATAGATTTCCTTTGAGCAATAATTAATAGTGAGTTAATTCTGCGAAAGTAAAATCTGTAAAACCAGATGCATCATAGTTACGAATACCGGATTGTAATAAATTAGGATTAATCAGCCAATGTACTGCTGCCGAAAACTCTTGTTCAGCTTCAACTCGATCGGGACAATTCACACAAACACCTTCGGGAAAATACAATTTTAAATAGCTATCAGTAGAATTTTCTAACCGTTCGTAAGTAGTTTCAATTGGGGAAGATACGATCCAATTAGAATTAATTGTTTTAGCCTTTCCTTCCCATATTCCGCTAAATTGCTGTTGTGAAATCAGATTAGACTCTTGAGAAATACCTGATAAAACTTCCGAAATCACAGTAATTTCCTGAAAATTACCGCCTTTATTGTAAATTACCACCGTACTCAGACGTTTATCCTCATATCTAAAACCCGTTTCAAAACCAAAACGAGATTCTTCTACAACAATTGCTGAACCCCAAGAAAAGCTATTATCTAAAAATAAAGCTCTCATATCTGGTTTCTTGTAAGGACCAAAAGTTTTAGTTTCTTTTTTTCCGTCAGCATAAATATAGTGATTTTGGTGATTAATTTGATTTTCCTCTTGATTGAGGTGAAAACTTCTGATGCACTGAAAACTATCAATTACTTGTCCATCTCGTGAATATTTTGTCCATACTCCATACCAGTCACAATTGACATGATATTTACAGCAATTATCCCAATTTTGTAACTGTGGCTGCATCTCTTACCTAATCATTTTATAGAATTTTAGATTTTAGATTTTAGATTTTAGATTTTGGTTTTTATTTTACCCTATTAACTACTACTTTCATGGGTTTATGATTACAATCGAGCAGTTTTGGGATAAATCAATTACAGTACTATATTTTTAAGAACACCCACACCCCCTAAGCCACTGCCGAGGATCCCAATAGATTGCGAATTACCTCCCGACAGATGAAATTTGCTGTATTAAAAACCAGTACCAAGGTTCCATGAAAAAAAATTTTCACTACCAATGATCTAAGTCATCAATTTATTTTCCCATGCCCAATGCCCCATGCCCAATGTCCGTAATTTGAGAGCCTCAAGGGAGTAATTAATCATTGTCAATCAAAACAGTAACTGCAGCTACAGCAATCAACATTTCGTCATTTTTATCTTGTAAAACCTCAATAGCTTTTCCTTCAACTATCATTCCCCCAGATTTCACGGTAAGACTTTTGCGTCCAAAAGGCAATATAGCTAAAACTTCCTCTTCCCGTATTTGTTCCGGATAAGGTACGGCAACAGAGACTTCTACAATCATCTCATTTGGATCGTTTAAACCAGCAACTTCAAACACTCCGATTAAAGCATTATTCGCGATCGCATTTCTAACCGCCCTTGCAGCGGCAACGGTAGGTTCTTGTCCATGCTGATCTATCCCCATTCCCATTTCAATGATAAATCGCTTGGGTGCCATAAATACCCCTGAAAATTTTAAATTTGACGGGCACCCTTAAAAGTTTTTTTGAAGAAAAAACTTTTAAGGGAACCTTTGACATTTGTACTGTAGCGGTTTAAGTACCACCACGGGAACCTTGTAAATAAAAAGTAAAAGACAAAGGGTAAAAGTAATCGGAAGGAATTCTACTTCTACCTTTTGCCTTCAGCGTTTTTGCATTGGATATGGGTAATTAATGCTACCATATTTGTTTTGAAATCATCAACTGTTAAAAACTTCTTATTAGCTAATAATTTGTAATTTTATGCAGGATTAGATGATTATTTGAGTTTATTCCCTAAATATCTCCTAATCACATCATTATTCAAAGCATATCTTTGCCGAATTATTACTGATGAATAGATTGTGGTATTCCCCCAAAGTCATATAGCTTTATAAAAACATTTCTAAATTTACCAGTTATTATCCCCCGATAATTCGTGCAATTAACTACTGAGGACAAGTATTGTAACTAATATATCATTGGCTATGGGAAATTTTTTTCAGTATATAAACTGCTGCAACAGTAATAAAAGTTGCTTGATAATGCGTGTATTAATAACTAGTTAAAACTTCTGTTTTTTGTTTTTTTTAAATCTGTAACTGAGCGCGTCTATGAGGAATTAGAATATATGTTTATTAATACACTTGTCACCAATCCGGTTTTTTTCTTTAGATATATTGTAATTATTATAATTTCAATTAGTTTACAGGAACTTGCTCATGGTTTTGCGGCTATGAGTCAAGGAGATAATATTTAAATCCTGTAGTTCATATGGGATGGGAATCAATAATTTTTCTATGTATTGCTGGGATATCTTGGGGGCAAATGCCTGTAAATCCCTATAAATTTCGTAATGGTAGAATTAGTGATATTTTAATATCAGCAGCAGGCCCTTTTTCTAATTTATTTTTAGGGTTTGTATTTATTGCACTCTTGCTACTTTTTTATAATTCTGGATTGTTTAGTGAAGAATTTATTTATCTTGCAGCTAGAGTTAATTTAACTTTATTTCTATTTAATATGTTACCCATTCCTCCACTAGATGGTTTTAACATATTTAGTAATATTTTCCCTGGTTTAAAGGAATTACAAGGTAGTCCAATGGGAATGTTCTGTTTAATAATTATATTTTTAATTCCCGGTTTTTGTGGAGGTTTATTAAATATAGCGGATTCGATCATCAGCAGTTTATTGATATTTAGAACTGCTAGTTTTTAGAGAATGTTTGGAGAGTCAGAAGAGGTTTAAATTCCACAGCAGTTCTTACAACGGAACGCCACTTGCTATACAACACAGTAGCTTGAAATACAATAGTCCACCATTCGGTGGACTTTGGTTGTTTAGTAGCGGTTTCAACCGCCTTGTTAGTTAACAAATATTCTTTTAAAAGAATGTCAATTAAATTAAATAAAATAGTTGTTGTTGCGGCGGTACTTGCTTTGCTAATAATTATGATAAATAGTAAATAAACATCTTTAATCGGAATAAAAATTTTGGGTGAATCTATCACTTTTCGCAATAATTTATTCCTTGAAGAGATAAAATAAATATTACAATAATCACAATTTAATTTTGTTACTTTAGAATTTAATAATCAGAAATTATCATTATGCCAAATTAATCAAGGTTCAGCATTTACTAATTGGGTCAACTTATTAGGAAGATTAATTATTCTCGTCAGCTTTAGTTGTTTAGGGGTGATTAGTAATTCAGTTTTAATAGAACGTTATGTGAAATTAATTTTTAAAGATTTAGTTTCGATATTTTTGATTGTATTTTTGTCAATTTCATTACTGGGTATTGCCAGCGCGATCAGCAACGAAAGGGTGCCGGAGGCAATCGCTAACTATTATTTTTCTTTCTCAACACCTTTAAATTCTTCTTCTGTTAGTTATCAAACTAACTGTTTGATCAAATAAAAACCCAAATATGGGAGTTAATGATAATATACTCCCATCATGAATATCAATCGCCGAAAATTTCTGACAACATTGGGAATAGCCGCTATTTCCACCCAAATACCATCCTTTGCCGTCAAAGCTAATATATCCCCTAATACCATGATCAAACCACCGCGTTTAAAGTTAGGGGATACAGTAGGATTAATTAGCCCTGCTGGTATCGTTGATTCTGAAGATGTTGAACAAGCACAACAAATATTCACTGGATTGGGTTTAAAAGTTAAGCTGGGTAGACATATTTTAGATAGATACGGTTACTTAGCTGGAAAAGATAAAAATCGCGCCGGTGATGTTAACGCTATGTTTGCTGACAAATCTGTTAACGGCATAATTGCCATGCGTGGTGGATGGGGTGGAAATCGAATTTTACCATTACTTAACTATAAGTCGATTCGCGCTAATCCTAAAATTATTATGGGGTACAGCGATATTACATCATTATTATTAGCAATTACTGCCCGTAGTGGAATTGTCACTTTTCACGGAGCAGTTGCTACTTCTACTTGGAATAATTTTACTTGGAAATATGTAAAAAGCATTTTATTCGATGCTCAAGCAGTAATGATGAATAATACTTTTATTACCCAACTTACCCGGGAAATAATTACACCAGGAAAGGCGAAGGGTAAATTGATTGGTGGTAATTTATCGGTGATAAATTCAATGTTGGGTTCATCTTATGTACCACAATGGAAGGGTAGTATTTTATTTATAGAAGATATCGGTGAAGATGTTTATCGTGTAGATAGAATGTTAACTCAATTAAAAAATGCCGGAATTCTCAATCAATTATCTGGTTTCGTATTTGGACAATGTACCAGATGTAGCACTGGTGATGAACCTTCATTAACTTTAATGCAGGTTTTACAAGAACATATTCGTCCTTTGAATATTCCAGCATGGTATGGTTCAATGATTGGTCATATCAGAGATAAATTTACACTTCCTATCGGTATAGAAGTCGAAATTGACGCAAATGCTGGAATAATAAAAATGTTAGAAGCGGCTGTCAGTTAATTTAAAGTAATTATTTCTATTAAAGAGTAGTATGAAATATCTTAAGTATCACGCAATAGGCAATGATTATATAGTTATTAATCCCCAAGATTTTCCTACAGTTTTAACTCCCGAAAAAATTGAAAAAATTTGTCATCGAAATTTTGGAATTGGTTCTGATGGTATACTTTTTGGGCCTTTAAAATCAGAGAAAGGAGAATTTTTACTACGAATTTTTAACCCCGATGGTAGTGAAGCAGAAAAAAGCGGAAACGGATTAAGAATTTTCTCCCGTTATTTATGGGATATGCAATTAGTTCAACAAGAATTATTTACTATTGAAACATTAGGAGGTTTAGTAAAATCGGTAGTTTTAGATAATGGCAAAACAGTTAGTGTAGAAATGGGAAAAGTCAGCTTTTGGAGTGATGAAATACCCGTTACAGGAGAGCGTAGAGAAGTAATTTCCGAAAATATTACAGTTGACAATAAAACTTTTACATTTTGCGCTGCGACTATTGGAAATCCTCATTGTGTAATCCCTTTACCAGAAATTACACCAGAATTAGCAAAGCAATATGGTTCTTTAATAGAAATCCATAAATATTTCCCAAATCGTACTAATGTACAATTCATGAAAGTACTCGATCGAAAAAACATTCAATTAGAAATTTGGGAAAGAGGTGCAGGTTATACATTAGCATCGGGAAGTAGTAGTAGTGCAGCGGCGGCAGTTGCACATCGTCTGAATTTATGTGATTCCTCAATTACCGTGCATATGCCTGGTGGAATTATTTTAATTGAAATTGCTCAAGATTTTTCAATTCAAATGACTGGCTCAGTCACTAAAGTTGCTGAAGGAATAATATCTGAAGAAATATTCTTTAGGGAATAGGGAATAGGGCATTGGGCATTGGGCATTGGGCATTGGGCATTGGGAATAAATAATAATATGTCGAAAAAATTTGTCGAGATCTTAAAAATAACTTACAGCAGTTTTTAGATAAATGAATTACAGTAATATATTTTAAAACTCTTGTGGTACGGGTATCCCTGCCCGTAAGAATATACCTCCCGAGAGATGAAATTTGCTGTAATATTCTAAATTTTAATCGTCTTTAAACAACTTTAATTATTAGACGAGGAATCTATTTCCCCAGCAATATCAAGTTTGATGTCAATTATTTATTTTTTTGATTTCCTATGCCCTATTTTAAATTCCCAAAATCAATCATAGTTTGCCGATAAACATTAGGCATCCCAATATCAAAAGTCTTCCCATCAACAACTAAACCTGTCATTCCTTCAGCTTTCCGTAACTTTTCCAAACAAGATGTTAACTGAAACTCCCCTCTTTCCCGAAAATCTGTATTAATATGTTCCGCTAAAAAATCAAAAATCTTCGGCGTTAATGCATACAAACCAAATATACATAAAAACTCATCTTCCGCCATTCCTTCTACAGGCAAATTTTGCCGCGCATACTCAATAGTAGGTTTTTCATAAACCTGCCTCACTTGTAAAATCCTATTCTCTTCTTGCCAAACTCCCGTAATACATCCAGCTTTATGAATCATTTCTGCTGGTAAAGAATTCAACCCAATTACACTTTGATTAACTTGTTCATAAACCTGTAAAACTTGACGCGCACAAGATTTTTCACCATCAGATGAATAAATATGATCTCCTAACATTAACAAAAAAGGTTGATCGTTTACCCATTCCTTCGCACAAAAAACCGCATGTCCGTATCCTTCTTGTTCATTTTGTGTCAAAATCGTAATTTTACTACCTAAATCCTCAAGATATCGACAATATTCCTGATTCTCCGCCGAAAGCTTGTTAAAAAGTGTAGGTTTCGGTAGTGCTTTAAAGTAATTTTCAAAAACCTCTTTATCATCCGGTTGCGTCACAACTCCAATCTCTTCTATTCCCCCACTCACAGCTTCTTCTACAATCGCCTGAAGTACCGGTTTCGCCCTACCATCTTTATCAATCACCGGAAACAATTCTTTCTTTACAACTTTGGTAGCAGGAAATAAACGAGTACCAAAACCAGCTGCCGGAATTACAGCTTTTTTAATTCGATTCTTCATTTTAGATTTTAGATTTTAGAATTGGGCATTGGGCATTGGGCATTGGGCATTGGGCATTGGGCATTGGAAATTAAGAGCAATTTTGGGAAATATA
>DESS01000175.1 GCA_002361335.1 Richelia sp. UBA3308 | reverse complement strand
TACTCGTTACTCGTTACTCCTTCACCCCCACAAATATCATAACTGTTTAACCGGACATAATATCACCCTCCCTAAGACTTCAAATTCATCATGCGTGTAAAACTTTTATCTCCACCATAAGTATCACAAGCCTGTTGTAAAACCTCGGATAGACGTTCTGAAAATTCTAGAGAGGTTTTAAAAGTTTTATTAAGTTCATTAACCAAACAGGCATCCTTGTGAGCTAAATTCAATGTAAATGCTGGACCGGGATTTCCTTCTAAAATAGAAGGAAGCAATTTTTCGGCTACCCAGCTACTCCCCGAACCAGCTTGAATCATATTCGTGAGTTGTTTGGAATCGATTCCTGCTTCTGTTCCCAAAGACAGCACTTCTCCCAAGGCTTTAGTATTGATGAAACAAAGATAATTAATCAGCAACTTGGAAAGAATAGCGTGGGAAAGTGGCCCGACATAATAAATTTGGGAACCAATAGCTTCCAATATTCCCTTAATTTTGTCAAAACTCTCTTGATTTCCACCCACAAACATCGATAGAGTACCAGTTTCAGCCCCCTTCGCACCCCCAGAAACAGGAGCAGCAATTGAGTCAATTTGCCGTTCACCTGCAAGAGTCGAAATATGAACCATAATTTCTATGGAATTGGTTCCAGTATCGAGCCAAATCGCTCCCGATTTTCCATGAGCAATAACTCCAGCATCTCCCAACATCACAGATTCTAACTGCTTTGGCCCTGGAAGACTGGTCATAATCACATCAGCATCCCCACTCACCTCTGAGATCGAATTGCGCCAAACAGCACCTGCTGCTATTAACGCTTCTGCTTTGTCCCGTTGGATATCGTATACCGAAACATTAAATCCTTTCTTGAGCAGATTCGCAACCATCCCACTGCCCATATTACCCAAACCAATAAATCCAATTTGCATGGGAACTTCCTCCTATTTTAAATATCGATTCATTAACCCTTTATTAACCGTTCATTAACCTTCGTAAGCTTCATCAGCAATTTTTAAAGCATCGTCAATGATGGCAAAACCTTCTTCCAACTGCTCCTCATTAATGCAAAGTGGGGGGGACATAAATACCCAATTCCAGCGTACAAGACCGTGTAAACCAAGCTCCCTCAGACCTGCAGCAACTTTACCCATAACTACCATTTCGTGAGGTTTAGCATTCCAAGGAGCTAAAGGTTCCCGCGTTTCTCGATTCTTGACGCATTCAATCACTCCATAAAGTCCTAAACTGCGGACATCTCCCACCGATGGATGTTTAGCCTTCATTTCCTGTAGTTTTTCTGCCATCCGTATTCCCATAATCCGGCTGTTTTCCACCAGATTTTCTTCTTCATAAACCTTCATAGTCGCCAGAGCTGTAGCGCAACCAATGGGATTACCGCTAAATGTTAGCCCACAGACAAAGGGATTAGTTTCAAAGTAATCGGCGATATGCTGTCGTACCATCACTGCTCCCATGGGAACATACCCACAGGTCAGTCCCTTAGCCATTGCCATAATATCAGGAACCACCCCATAATGCTCGATCGCAAACATTTTCCCCGTGCGACCAAACCCTGCAATAACTTCGTCACAGATAAGTAAAATACCATGCTTATCAGCATATTCTCGTAGGGCTTGCCAGTAACCATCCGGGGGAATAATCACACCATTGAAACCAGTGATAGTCTCCATCAGTATGGCAGCCACGTTTTCGGGTCCCTCAAATTCAATAGTTTGAATTACATGATCTATATAGACTTGAGGATTGCCTTCCGGTGCGTAGCCAAAAGGACAACGGTAAGCATAGGGATCGTGAACCCGAACAATGCCGCTAATAGTAGGTTCGTGAGCCAAGCGTCTGGGATCTCCTCCAGCGATCGCTGCACCAAGGGTAGCGCCATGATAACTGCGATATCGAGTCACAATTTTATGTCTACCAGTGTACATACGTGCTATTTTAATAGCATTCTCAATAGCTTCAGCGCCACTCAAGGTAAAGAAAACTTTATTGAGATCTCCTGGTGTAATTTCAGCTAATTTAGCCGCCGTTGCTGCACGAATTTCCGTAGCGGTGCCGGGATGGGCGAAGGCTAGTCGATCGGCTTGTTCTTTTATGGCTGCGATCACCTTGGGGTGGCTATGCCCAATATTCATATTCACGTACTGACTGGAAAAATCCAGGTACCTTTTGCCGTCTTTGTCCCAGAAATACACACCCTCAGCACGTTCCATAACAATCGGATTTTGGATATTTTTCTGAGGTACCCAGGAAAAAAAGACGCGATCGCGATGGGTTTTGATAATTTCTTGAGCGTTCATTTTATTTTCTTGAAATTCTTTGCTTAAAATTCGTTGCTTAAAATTCGTTGCTTAAAATTAGTTGCTTATAAAAGCATCACAGCAACGCCGGCTGGGCAATGCCCACCTTGCAATATAAGCTGTCTAAGAAGATGTTTAAAAAGTATAGTTTTTAACGCAATTTTCCATACTCCCTTTATTCCCACGCCACTTGCTACAACTCGGGAATAGCTGAGCAGTGGCATGGATTTAGGGGGATGTGAAAAGTTTAGAGTTTTATTTATGACTTTCCAAACATCTTCTAGGAATGATTATTTTGCATCTTATTCAGGCCCATTTATGGACGGCGATAATGAAATAAGCCCCAGGTAAACAGACCTTTATCAGCAGACTCTACCCATTCACATAAGCCATTTTTCGTAGATTCTAAAAATTCCGGTGTACATTTTGTGCTGAGTTCTTCGTAATGGGCAATTACGGAATCTCTCAATTTAGTGTAGTGAACCAGCAACTGGTAGGATTTGTCAATCACCTTGATGGTTTCAAAACCCAGGCTTTCGGCTTTACTGGTATAGGAATGGAAAGAACCCAAACGCTCATGAAGGATATTGAGCCGCCTGAGTGAATCCTTTAAAGCCCCATCTGGACAATCATCTGCTTGCAGAATATCCATGAACAGTAACTGTCCACCTGGTTTGAGTACCCGATAGGCTTCTTCTAGGACGCGATCTTGTCCGTCACTGTGGAATAGGGCATCCTGAGACCAAACGAGGTCAAAGCTCCCATCCTCAAAAGGAATATCTTTAAAATTGCCATACACAATCTCAATCAGATTGTCAAGACCCTGTTGACGATTACGCCGCTCATTTTCCTGATTTTGCTCTTCACTAATATTGAGACAGGTGACGTGACAACCGTATTTTTTAGCTAAATGTCGTGCTGCTGGTCCATATCCAGCACCAAGATCGAGGACGCGAAAACCAGCATTGAGGTTTAGTGCCTGTTCCGCCATCCATTCAGTAGTTTTAGCCATAGCATCTGCAATGGGGCGGTCTGGATCGTCCTCATACAATCCTAAATTTAAAGTATCGCTACCAATGGCAATTTCATACAAATTGCGAGCATTTTCACTGTTGTAATGTACTCTGGCGCGTTCTGTGCTTTGTTCAAAGTTTGCTGTTGTGGTCATGATATGCACCTCTAGTTTCTGTTTTTATATTTACAGGAAATTCAGAGAAAATCTTGGTTGATAATTAACTTTGAAGTTGGTATTGAGATTCGAGGGCAAACCTGTCCCCATTTTGGTCATAAATCGAATCGATGTGAGGATGAAGGCGACATAAGCGACTAACTTCATCTCGAACCTTTGCAATGGTATCAGCTGTTGGTTCGCTACTGAGCATTTTATCGATCAGATCGGCAATACAATGTATTTCTTCCGAACCAAATCCTCGCGTTGTGATTGCTGATGTTCCTACCCGGATACCGCTGCATACCATAGGCTTCTGGGAATCGTAGGGAAGTAAGTTTTTATTGACGGTAATTTTAACACTGGCTAAGCGCTCTTCAGCTTCCTTACCTGTGATACCTTGTTGAGTCAGATCGAGAAGCATCAGATGGTTATCCGTACCGCCAGAAACCAGACGGAATCCTCTTTCCATCAAATCTTCGGCTAATATCTGGCAATTTTCCAGGTTTTGACGTTGATAGGCAGCAAAGCTAGGAGACATGGCCTCAAACAGCATCACAGCCTTAGCAGCGATCGCATGGACATGAACAGCGCCTTGTACCCCAGGAAAGACTGAACTATCGATTTTGCGAGCAAATTCTGGTGCAGAATGTTCACCCAGCAAAATCATCCCACTACGGGGGCCGCGCAAGGTTTTCTGGGTACTGGTGGTGACAAAATGAGCGTGGTTAATGGGATTCGGATGTAATCCGGCTGCAATTAATCCACAAATGTGGGCGATATCAGCCAATAAATAGGCTCCGACTGCATCCGCAATCTCCCGAAAGCGTTGGAAATCAATGATACGGGGATAGGAACTCGCACCAGCAATAATCAATTTGGGACGAATATCTTTAGCCTGTGCGAGAATCCGATCGTAGTCTAGACACTCAGTATCTGGATCGACTTGGTAAAAATGACAATCATAGTGCTTACCTGTCATAGTAAACTTAGCACCGTGGCTCAAATGACCACCGTGACCGAGATCCATCCCTAAAATCCGGTCTCCCGGTTTGAGGACAGTAAGATAAACAGCATGATTAGCTTGGGAGCCTGTATAGGGTTCCAGATTGGCGTGAGCCGCTCCAAATAATTCCTTCGCACGGGCGATCGCTAAATTTTCTAATTCATCAATATTCTCACAACCACTAAAATAGCGACGACCTGGATATCCTTCAGCCACCTTGTTTGTCAAGATCGAGCCAGTGGCTTCCAACACAGCACGACTGACAAAATTAGCCGATGCAATTAATTCAATGTTGTCTTTCTGCCTTTGATGTTCCCGATTAATAATTTCAAAAACCTGTGGATCTATAGAACTTAAACCTGAAGTGTAGTTAGACCGTTGTGTTTTATCTTGGGAAAGAGTCAATGTTCTTACTCCCTAAATTTTAATGATGTTTACTTTTCTAGCCAAAAATTCGTTAATTATTTACTTGATTTATCTTTCAAAGCTTATTTTCTATGCTGGAAAGTAAAAATACCATTACTTTAAGCTTTACTTAACAAACCATTTTCAAATCTACAGAACTTCCAATTGTCACAATACACCTGTGGTGTCGTACCCCACCCAGTCTTCTTAACACCTTCAAATTAACTGCCGCCTGTGACGCACTCTACAAGAAACATCTGCCAGTTGCGGTCATTCCTAATCTAGTTGATGACTGACAGTAAAAATACGTATTTTATTTCAAAAAATAAGTTTAAAAAGCTTCTTTAGTAAAATTTTTAATGACCCAATAACAAAATAAATGTCAAATTGAAAACTCTCTAAATCATGGTGCTTACTCCTATTTACCCAAAAAAATCTGTACTTGTTGTTTATTTTTGTGTAATTCACCTAATATTAACGTTACTATATTAACCATTATCGAGAACCCAAAAGCTTATCCCAGACGGAATATATAACGTCTGGGACATACAAATTTATAATCTAATTCAGTAACGCCAACAATATTAACTAATGAAAAATTATCCCCTCATCCCCTTGTCTCCTTGTCTCTTACTTCCTCACAGGAGCCAAAACAACTAAGAAATCAAACTGCTCCCCTTCATCATTAGAAGAGCTTGTGGCGCTGATACTATAAACTGAACCAATAGCTTGTTTAAACATATTAAAATAAGGATTATTGCTATATTGCGGCGGTACAAAACCGTAAATAAATGACAGCAAAGAACCCATATTCATATAGAAGTAACCTGTATTGGGATTGGGAAGAGAATTAGTTGCCGTATTAAAGTTGTAAGCTTTATCCAAGGCTACATAAGGTTGGGGTACTAAATCTGCAATAGCTCCATATCCCGTTGTCACAATTAAAGTATTGTTATCTACCCAACTATAAGAAAGTAAGCTCTTTGCTGAATCTCCATCAACATCCCAACTGGTAACTGGTTGATTTTTGATACTCTTCTGGGTAATTTGTACCTCTCCTTTGGATACAGACGCAATAACGCTTCCTAACTTTTTCAGAGTAGTTTCCGCAGCAGTGCGATCGCTAGTTTCAACCGCTAAACCGATTCCCATATTTAGGTTAGGATTAACGGCTTTGAAAAATCCCCCTTTAGTAGGAAACATAAAAAAGGCGAATTCACCATCCATCCAATTGATGATATCGCGATCGAAATCTAATCCCGTATTGCCACGGATAAATTGACGGAACATTGTTAAACCGTCTTTAACTTCAGGAAGGGAACTTAATAATTTGGCTATAGTCTGCCATCTTTGATTCAGATTCTTTCCATTAACAGCAGAGTATGTTGCTGCTGGCATTCGAGATAAGATTGTTTGTGTTTGAATATTAGCAGCAAGATTATTACGATTGTATGTAGGTGAAGGATAAGTATTTACTTGAAAACGCACCCCTTCTTTTTGCAGCGTCAAGAAGGTACCGATACTTTTATATTGTTTAAACTGTTCTGGTGAAATGATACTATCTAAATTAACAGAAGGTAAACCATTACTGGGGTCTTTAATTGCCTCTTTAATAAAAGCAAAATAGCCAGTTGGATCTTGATACATTGAAAACAGTGGTTTACCTGTTTGAGGTTGTCTAATTGTTTTCAAGAATTGAGAATTTTGAGCTAAGGTAGCAGATTTTTGTTGATTAGTATCAATTAATTTTTCAATTGCTTTTCTCGAAGAAGCAACTGCAAAATGTCCCGGTAGAATTCCTATTACTGTTCCGCTTTGCGCTCTCAAACTAGTCTTTGTAAAAATATTTGGTTTAATATTTGGTTTAACAACTTTATTTAAAGGAGATTTGGGAATCGGAGGAATTGTACTATCTTCCTTAGAGAAACCAGTTTTAGTTTCTAAAATAGTCATTCCCTTATACTTTAACTCATTAAATCCTCCATTTGCTTTAAGTTTACTCAAAAAAGGCTGCAAAGCTTGTTCGTCTTTTACAGGAGCTAACATCACAAAATTGGATTGGATAGTAACCCCAGAAGAACCATCATTTGGTAAAAATGCAAAAGCAACTTGTTCTCCCAACCAAGGTTCAATATCTGTTGCATATCCATTTTTTATCATCGGTGGAATTAAAAAAGAAATTCCATTCCAAACTGTTTGAAACAACTTAAAATTTCCAGCTTTTTTCCAACTTGCAGAAGAAGTATCAAGCATCGCTACCAATGGTGCATTACTTGGTAAAAAATTTGCAAATTGAGTATTTGTCTCCCTCCTTATAAATCGATTATTGAAGCTAAGAGGCGTTATTTTTTGAGCAATTTTTTTGTTTAATACATTCTTTTCAGAAAAATTAGATTGTACTCTAAGATTATTAGCAACATCTGCTGCTTTACCAACGGTAGAAAAACACAGCACATTTAATGTTGTAATAGCTCCTACCCTTAACCATAATTTCATACTACATCCCTCTGGTATATCTACCTTTTTTTCTAACAGATAAAAATACAAAATCACTTAGTAGTATTATCTAGGATTTTTATAAAATCACAATGAAGAGAAATGCTTAATAATAAAGAAGCTATGAATCAAACTACAGATATTTGTAAAATTTACGCGAAAGCGCGATAAACACAACAAAAATAGCAGTTCAATAAAACTGGAACTTTATGTACGGTAGCAAATGGTGGTGCAGAAATTATTGTCTACGGTAATGGATTTAAATATAAAAAACCACAGCCAGAAAACGAATAGAATCAGTCCACAAATGAGATAATAGGATTTACGTAAGTGTCACAATATAATGGTAACTGGCACAATTTTCTTGTAGGGTGTGTACTCTCAACAAATCTGAACGTAGTAATAAGACATAAGAGCCTCACTCACCAACGAGTTACTCTGACAATATTGTAAGTCCTGATAATAAAGAAGCGATGAATCAAAATACATAAGTGGGTATGCCTTCATTATTTGTGTCATTGCTCACGAGAGGCGTTCAACTCGCTGCGGACAAATGTACAATTAATTTTGCCTAAGTACTTATACAGCACTTTACAAGTAAATGAGGTATATCCCGGGGAGCCACTGCCTTGCGGAGGAACACGCACCGTTGAAGCAAGTGGCATGAGGGTGCTCTAGGTGGGGTGGGGTATTTTTGTACCTGATAAAGCTGAAATATGCTGTATTTGTAAACTAATTGTGAAATGAGATTTTGCACCATTCTCAACAACCATAAGCGAAGCTATCTTTATCGAAATTTAATTGCATAGTAAGCTTTTCTTCCCAAATTGATAAAGGCAAAACTTCCATATATACCATCAATATTAATAATTTTCTTGATAACCCATTTACAAATCGCAATTTATTTTAATGTATATAACCTTTTTAAATGCAATACCCAAAAGTAGTAAAAAAATAATAATTTTTACTTATCTATACGAACTGTCCTTATTTCATTACTAATCGACTCAAAAATCTGGTTAAAAAGTTTAAGTTTTCTCGTAGTATCAGAATTAAAGCAAAGTAAAAAACGGCTATTCCTGGAGGAACAGCCGCAAACGTTGCTTTCGGATAACTAACACTGCCGTTTGCGAAAAGAGAGGATTAAAAAATGGCTACTTATAAAGTGACATTTGTCACCCCTGATGGAGAGACAGTAATCGATTGTCCAGAAGATGAGATCATGATGGACGTAGCTGAAGAACAAGGTTTAGATTTACCTTACTCTTGCCGTGCTGGTGCTTGCTCTACCTGTGCTGGTAAGATTTTAGAGGGTACTGTTAACCAAGAAGACCAATCTTTCTTAGATGATGACCAGATGGAACAAGGATTTGTATTAACTTGCATCGCTATGCCAACTTCTGACTGCAAAATTGAAACTCATAAAGAGGAAGATTTGTCATAAAAATAAAGACGACTCACAATAAGAACTTAAGAGTTGCCTTTGCAGTCAAGTACTCATAAAAAAGCAGCACCGTATCGGGAATTTGGCGTTGCTAAATTTGGGTATTAATTTAAGTGTCTCGACGTTATATATAACGTCGAGACATCGATTTGGGCCTTAATTTACAACGTGTCGCCGAAGGCTATACGCCATGCCCAACTCAGCGGCTCGTCTAGCAGCATCAGCAACTTTGAGAGCATACAAACTTTCTTCTATGCTCACATACAAAGGAGTTCCATTGAAAAGATAATCTAAAACCATCGTTGTATCTTTAACAAACAAACCGCGACGACTACCAACTTCTATCGGGGTTGTTTTCTGTGTATTAATAAAAATTCCATTTTGAGAATCGAAAATTAATCCGCCATTTTCGCCGTGTACCTCAAACTTTCGTTGGGCTTCCCACATCGCTTCACCTTTAGCGTATACAACTTCAGCTAAAAGCCCATCATTAAAATTAAGTTGAGTTGTACAAAAACAAGATTGATAAAACTCCCCTTCCGTCGGCAAAAATCGATGATGACAATTAACCGCCATCACTTCACCAAATAAATTTGTCAGACGATGCACTCTCGAAAGCGCACCCATCAAAGGGAAACCAAAAAGTTGATGATTATAAGTCCACTTACGCGGTGCTGTATTTTCCGGCTTGATAGTACTGTAGCGCACGTAAAACACCTTACCAACCATCGCCAAATGCTGTTTTAAAGCTTCATGCAAACCACCTAAAAGTTCAATATGCTCCACATGAAGAAGTTTATTTTTAGACTTCGCTTTCTTTACCAATTCAGATGCTTCTGCTAAATCCAAACAAAGAGGATATTCCACCACAACATGTTTATCAGCTTCTAATGCCGCACAGGCAACAGCACCATGCTCTGAATTCACATTGCTAATTACCACCAACTCAATATCTTCTTCTATTAACTGCTGCACAGAGCTTACCGCCTTGCACTGAAAATCCTTAGCAAAAGCTTCTGTACGATCCGGCATATATCCCACAACAGCCACCAAATCGCTTCTTTCATCATTTAACAGCGCCTGTGCCCTTAATTTTGCTGCATATCCAGTACCAACTAACCCTACCCGCACTTTGATCAAATCCTTCTAGGCAAAACCGCTCAAGAATTATACATTATTACCAACATTTAACATAAAGGTAAACCCTCCAGATATACCATCAATTTTAATAATCTTCTTGATAAGCGATTTACAAAATCACAAATTATTTGAATGTGTATAAACTTTTTTAATAGTCACGTGAAAAGGAGCCAAAAAAGATAAGTTTAACTTATCTATCCGCACAGTCCTTATTTCATTACTAATCGAGACAAAAATCCGGTAACAAACTCTAATTTTTCTCGTAGTATCAGAATTGAAGCAAATAAAAAAAAACGGCTATTCCTTCAGGAGCAGCCGCGTGGTTTGCTTTAGGATAACTTATACTGCCGTTTGCAAAAAGAGAGGATTACAAAATGGCAACTTACAAAGTTACACTCATCAATGAAGACGAAGGTTTAAACACCACTATCGACGTTGAAGAGGATACTTATATTTTAGACGCAGCTGAAGAACAAGGTTTGGACTTACCTTACTCTTGCCGTGCTGGTGCTTGCTCCACCTGCGCTGGTAAGATTACAGCTGGTGGCGTTGACCAATCCGACCAATCTTTCTTAGATGATGACCAGATTGAAGCTGGATATGTATTAACTTGTGTTGCTTACCCAACTTCTGACTGCACCATCGAAACTCATCAAGAAGAAGCACTTTACTAAAACTAAAGACAACTCTGAGCAAGAATTTAAGAGTTGGCTTTGCACTAAAATGCTTTTTTAAAAGCAGCACGGTATGCGGAATCAATTTCCCATTACCTATTAGCTGCTTTTTTATTGGCAGATAGAAGGGGACAAGGAGACAAGGAAGGGGACAAGGAAGGGGACAAAGAGAGATAATTTTTAACTCTTCACCACTCACTACTCACTATTCACTCCTCACCACTCACTCCCAATGCCCGATTATTTATTTTTTAGAAACTACCGCATTGCTAAGCATCTGAATTTGAGTGCCGGGATAGTAGAATTTAAGGATTCGTGCATTTGTCCAACCTAAATTAGCTAGATTTTGAGCGCCAACTTGACTCAAACCTACTCCGTGCCCTAATCCACCACCGATGAAAGCGTATCCCCAAAGTCCGGGTTTTCCTTTGTTTAGTGGTTTGAGGTAAAATAAAGTGCTTCTAGGTGCGTAAAAGGCGCTGCGAACTTCGTCTTTATATAAATGAAAGGTGCCGATATCAGTGTTTACGGCTAACTTGAGGATTCTTCCACCTTTACTGCGCTCGACTACCTGAATATCTTTGATAGTTTTAAACTTCGCAAAGGGACTGTTTTTAACTTTCAGGAATTTCTGCAATCCTTTGGTGATATTTTCTAAACTACTTTCCTTACTCCAACGAAACCATTTTTGCTCGCTTTCGTTAAATCCTTTGTTCAAACTCATGAACAAACGAAAATTTTTCTCATCAGATAAGCTTTGCTGGGACAAATTCCAAAAATCCTTCGGCGTATCTACTACCGGTTTCAAATATGGACGGTTTTCTCCATTCCACACGCTACTGAAAGCCGCAGTTATACCACCAGTTGTTGAAGAATACAGCGCGTCTACTAACTCATTGTTATAAGTCAGCACCATACCCCTAGTCGCCGCGATCGCTTTATCTGTTTTCTCGGTTGCTCCTTTGAGTCCATAATACACTTGACAGTGAGTGTCAGCACATAATTGATACTTATCTATCTCAAATCTCCGTAAATTACGCAGGGCATAGGTACGAGCAATTACTGCCTGTGCTTCCATTGCTGCCTGGGGAGCTTTCGCACCAATTTCATAAGGCACTACTCCCCGCAAGTAAGTTTCTAATGGTACATGATTTACTAATGTATATGTACCGTAAGCATTCGGTTGTAATTGCAGCCTTCCGCCATAAAGACGTTTAGTTTTGGATTTCCCGCTTTTATTATTTACCTGAATTAAATTTTTATCACTAGAAATTTTCAAATAGTTTCGGTTGTAGCGGTATCCATTAATCACCCAACTTGCTTGGTTTACCCGGCGCAAAACTTTACTATCGACATATGCCGTTTTATTACCAGAGGTTTTGACGCTTTTGAGTAACATGCGTCGCAATAAAGGTGTATTATAAACATCTCTCTTCGCCCACACCTGCCAACGCTCCGGTTGAGCAATCTCCACTTCTATTCCTTTCTTACGCCACATTTTCGCACTGTCTTCGGCAGTTTCAAAAGTACGAAATGTTCCCAAAACCAGCTGCTCATCTAAAACTGGCTGCGTTAAGGGCTGCATTGCTGTTTGTATTTTGAGAGGATTTGCTGTTACTACTGTTTGCTGCTTTTTATCCTTTGTAAAAGTCAACTTTAATTTATCACCTTTTGTCGGCTCCAGTATCAACTCATCATCAGGATTTGACGCAAATCGCTGCACAATCCCAATTTTAAGTTCAACATCAGAAACCTTCGTCCCAGGAACCGATGCCCCTGTTAGTCCTAATAGACACCAACTTGTCAGTACTGTATAAGATAAACGCTCTAGGGAAATTTTCATAGAAATTCACGATTAAGGATGCCGCCCCTGCCTCATGGAAATACTTCTAAAAAAGCAAATGCAGCTTAATTCTATTTTGTATAAATTGACTAATGATACCACTAGCAATTTTTTCATAAATCATCTACTTGCAAGTAGAAGTCATAATGACTATGATTAAAAACAAGAATATAAAACAATATTAGCCATCTTTCCTAAAGGGGAGGTGGCTGAGCGGCTAATTGCAAAGGATGAAAAGAATATGAAAATTGAAGAAATACCGCTAAATCAGATAATACGTCCACTTCCCCGTCAAAACGATGCCCAGAAAGTGGAAGCGTTGATGAAATCCATAGCAGAAATTGGGCTGCAAGAGCCGATAGACGTATTAGAAGTTGAGGGACAATATTATGGCTTTTCCGGCTGTCATCGCTTTGAGGCTTGTCAGCGTTTAGGGAAACATTCCATCAAAGCCAGAGTACGCAAAGCACCCAAAAGTGTTTTGAAAATGCATTTAGCGTAGTTAGTAGTTAGTAGTTAGTTGTTAGTTGTTAGTAGTTAGTAGTTAGTTGTTAGTTGCTTTAATAGCTATAACGACGGGAACTGTAATACAAATATTTTTGCTGGAGTTAGCACGGGCAGGGATGCCCGTACCACAAGAGGGATTCGATGCTCTGTGAAAAACGCAATATTAACCACTATCGACTATCAATTAACTACGATCAAAAAAAATTGTAAGCAAATATACGATTTCTCAAATACAATTGAGATACTATCTCAAAACCCTTTACTTTTTACTTGCAGCGGAACACTCCGCTGAACAGTCACCAGAGCGCAGGGACATAGCCTTCGTCGTAAGATTAATACAAATTAATCGTAATTATGTAGAAGCTAACACTTCCGTTTCCACGGTATAAGTGAGTTCTTGTGCCCTGGTGATTTACTAATTTTTAACAATTATTGTGGTAGCAGCAGTTAAGTTACCAAATATGAAGGGTGTTTCCGGTCGATTTTACCGATTTTTAAGCTCCGCAATTAGCTCACGTAATTGTGATAAGATCAAACGCAGTTCACGTTCACGAAGTGTGCACCGTTTGGGGCATAGTGAGTCATTAGACTAAAACCCCGTGTCTTTAGTAGACCGGGGAGTTATCTCCTAGTAGGCTA
>DESS01000176.1:42167-52141 GCA_002361335.1 Richelia sp. UBA3308 | reverse complement strand
TGTAGCGATACCCTTATAGGGTATTGCGACGTTAAAACTTGTCTCTAAAAGCATTAATAAGGCTTTCGTCTTTGGTGTTATCCAAAATCGCAAACACAATCTTTTCAAAGAAACCTTTAAATAAAGGATTTTCTACAAGATGATAATGAAAATATTTCGCCACATCATTAGGATTGTTTTGGAATACACCACATCCCCAAGCACCTAACACCAAAACTTTATAATCGTTAATTGCTGCAACTGATAATAATTTTTCTGTACGCTGCAACATTGTAGTTTCAATTTGGTTAATTTCTTGTTTTTTACCTTTTTTTCTCACCGCACCAGCGTTAACTGCGGGTGCTGTCAGAATCGAGACTAAAAACGGTTTATCTAATAAGTCATCATTATCATTTCTAATTACTGGTACTTTTGGCGAATAAATCATATCATCCAGATAGAGACACGAAGAGTAATTTCTGTTTTTCTCATACATCGCCGTCATTCGAGAAATACAAGGGAAAAGCCCTGTTGCTCTGGCTAAACTTTCTTCCTGTGCTTGACTACCATTTAGAAATCCGCCACCAGGATTTTTTGCAGAAGCGAAGTTTAAACATAATATTTTTTCTTTTTCTTCATCTTTTTTTTCTTCTTCTTTCTTTTCGTCTTCTTGATTTACCAACCTACTGGCAGCATGAAGAGTTGTTTCATTTTCGATCTCAAATTGTATTTGATGCTGATTTTCTCTGACTTGCTTTTCCCGTAATTGAGAGAATACCCGTGAAAAATCCTTTTCGGAATAATGAATTGAATTTTCTATTGCATATTGTAGATTTTCTTGAAGATTAACAGTTTCTTCTTGCTGATTTATATAAAAACCTCTTTCTAAAATTTCTATAGTTTTTCTTGCAATTGCTGCGCGTTTTTCTCTATTTTTAGTCATAAATTTATAAATAATAAACTTTAATTAAAAACTCCGCGCTCCTCTGCGAAAACCTCCGCGTCACTCTGCGTTAAATAAATATATTCTCATATGCCAAAATAAAATTTTACTCAACCAACCCACTCAAAGCTTCAACTAAAACTTTATTTTCCTCATGGGCACCAACAGTAATC
Source organism: Richelia sp. UBA3308 (assembly GCA_002361335.1). Classification (GTDB taxonomy): domain Bacteria; phylum Cyanobacteriota; class Cyanobacteriia; order Cyanobacteriales; family Nostocaceae; genus Rivularia. The sequence goes on along the minus strand of DESS01000176.1, from coordinate 51,046 downwards.
CGCAACTTATCTTCCAAACCTTCCTGCTTAAAATATCTAATTAAAATACCCTGCTCTTTCAACTTTAAATACAAATATTCAGCGTTACCTTGAGGTGGCTGCACTAACAAAAAATTTGTCTGAGAATCCCAAACTTTAAAACCCAATTTCTTCAAATCTCCCGATAACTTCCTCCGCGATATTTTAACCTTTTGGGCACAATAATTCTTATAATTTTGATCGCTCATTGCAGCAGCACCGATGGCACAAGCTATAGCATCAATGTTGTAACTATCTTTAACTTTATATAAACCCTGCAATAATTTTGGATGAGCAATACCAAAACCTAATCTAATACCCGCAAGAGAATATCCCTTCGATAAAGTACGAATTGAAATTACATTTTCAAACTCTTTCACTACAGATAGCCCATCACCTTCAGCAAAATCGACATAAGCTTCATCTATTACTAATACACCAGATAATCTTGTTGCTAATTCTCGTAAATTTTCTACTGGTACAATATGTCCAGATGGACTATTTGGTGTAGCTATAAATGTCACAGCACCACCAACTTTTACTAATTCTTCTATCGGTAATTTATAATCTTCTGGATAATCAATTTCTACCCTTTCGGCTGGCTGCATTTCTACCAAAGTACGGTAAAGTACGTAAGTAGGCATTGGATAAACAACTTTTCTTTGGGAATTCGTACAAGCGCGAATGACTAAATTAAGTACTTCATCGCTACCATTACCAACAATTATCCAATCAGCAGGAATATCCAAAGCTTTACTAATAGCATTACGAAAATCGGTAGCAGAAGAATCTGGATATCGCCGTAACCATTCCCAATCGAAGTTTTGCAATACATCTTTAATTTTAGGGGAAGGAGGATAAGGATTTTCGTTGCTGTTGAGTTTGATGATTTTACTACCGCGTTTTGGCTGCTCTCCAGGTATATAGCCAGTCATTGCATCAACTTCAGCACGGAAAAAATTAGTCATTTCAGTTGTTAGTTGATAGTTGTTAGTTGTTATTTGTCATTTAAATAAAAATTGATTGTTCGATCATAATCAGTTGCTAACATTTTAAATGGTGAATTTAGCATTGCTTAACTCATATTTTCTCATATCTTGCACTTATACGTATAAACCATGAAAATATTAAAGTTGAGGGGAAAAAGCTACATCATTTACTTGATTTTTCATGGCTAAATTAGGCTTTTATGCTTAATACTGAGTTATTAAAACACATGATTTTTTATTGGTGCAAGATATCAATTAACTCATATCTGGAGACGAGTATAAGATAACATGTTTGTAATTGACTTTTGACTTCCGCGAAGCGGTTGACGCAACTGAAAAAATGTAGAGATGTTGCAATACAACATCTCTCGGAGTTTTATTTCAATCTCTAAAACAGTAAATAATCTTGATTATTAATTTGATTATTAACTTGATTATTTGTTTGATTATTAGTTTCTATTTTTGATATAGGAGATAATCTTCCAAATCATTAATTTGTGGCTCTGGTAATTCCTGTAATACTCGCCAAATAATAGTATAATTACCGTTAGAATGACGACGTACTGGTCTAAAAGCAACTATTAGATCGCTGCTTTCCATTTGTAATAATTGATCGAGAATTCGGCGCTGTTTCCTCGTAACTGGTTGATTGTTAACTATAATTTCTGGGAGTTTAAATTGTAAAATACGCACTAAATAAGTATGATTCAATTTGATTTCTGCTCGATTTAAAACTGGTTGATTATCAATTAATTTATTATGCTTACCAGTAATAAATTTCCGTTTTTCTACTTGTAAAGAATTTAATTTTTTCGGAGGCTGGTAATTTATGAATATATCTCGTTTTTCGGGAGCAATATCTTGCAAGCTTCCGTCTAACTCTTCCAAAGGTATATCCCCAATATCAGCCATAAAGCTATAATTTATTCCTTTTGGCAGTATCTGAAACTTTCCTTTTAGTATCTTAAGTGGTAAATTAGGTGTAAACTCACCCTTGGACTCAACCAAAACCGGGAAAGGATAGCGACTAAGAATATTTTTTTGGGAGCGATTTTCTAGAGTATTCAGGGGACGAAGATAAGCTTGAGATGGCAATACACGGAAAATACCCGTGTTAGACATTGATAGCAATTTTCTATAAGTTTGCTTTTCTTGGGAATCGATATTGTAGGTTAAGCGCTCTAATTTAGCCCTCGTTTCTTTAGGATTTGAAAATTGATTTCTATCCGGAAATTGAGATATTGCTTTTGCTAAAAAGTTTTCTGCATTTTCTAAAGTTTTTAGTGCTTTTTGGGGTGGTTTGATTGCTGGTTGAACTGGTGGAAGATAATTGCCCACTGACGCACCGACTTTGCGGGCGATCGCTCTTTTTTTCTTTTTAGGAATATATTGTTGTGAAGCAAGAGATTCCACCGGAGGTTCTAAAATAGCATAAGGAGTCGCTAGCTGACCAAGATTAGGACGAATTAAGGGAGACATGGGAAGCACTAAATCTGACTGTTTTTCTCCACTAACCAAAGGTAATTTTCGCACAATCGCTAATTCACCGCGTCGAGATAAAAGTCTATCTAGTAATGGAGTCAGTTTTGACAATTCTAGACTGGAATTATACAAAGAACAGTAAATTTTTAAATTAGATGCACTTAAAGGAGGTTTAGAATCAACAGGAAGACTAAAAGCTGGATTTTGAACGCACAAGGCTTGTGGATAAGGATATTGGCGTTTAAGAAAACGTTCTACCACTACCGTATGGGTAATTAATTGTCCTCCCACGGCTCGCATTTTATTGGAATCGGGTTGTGATACCGCTTGTTCAATTCGAGCAATTAAGTTTATCTGCTGCTGTATGAAGCTTCTTGAAACCACTCTAAAATTTTCTACTTGACTTGACTTTTGATTTTGATTTGGAGAAGATTTAAAGTTATTCTCAGTAGCAAAAGCACTCTCAAGGTTCCCTAAGAAGTAAAAAGGAAGCAAAAAACTCAAAAAGGTGTATCTCATGTCAAAAATCCAATGAACGATCGCGTGAAAAATCTAAAATAGAAATTAAAACGACTATTTTACGGGCATTCGTCAGTCCATTCTACTTTCACCGAAAGTTATAACGGTTACCAGTGTTAAAACAAGATTTGATGCAAGCTTCTCAGGGACAACCTATCAATTCAGAAGCCCCTCTACAACTATTGTTATTTGTAGATGAACGTCCCAAGTCTCGACTACAAATACAGCAAATTCGGTTTTATTTGAAACAATTGCAGCTAGAATATGATTTTGAACTTCAAATTATTGATGTAGGTAAGCAACCCCATTTAGCTGAACATTTTAAGCTGGTAGCAACACCAGCATTAATCAAGATTCATCCAGAACCGAGGCAAGTGCTAGCGGGTAGCAATATAGTTTCTCAACTGAAAACTTGGTGGTCCCGATGGCAAGCTAGTGTAGAATCTTACCTGGAATTACAACAAGAATTACAACAAGCCACTGAAAATGACTTGAGTAATGGATGTCCCAAAAAATCTCAAATTCCCATCAATTCACTGGCGACTTCTTCGGAGATAATTCAGCTTAGCGATGAAGTTTTTCGATTAAAGCAAGAAAAACAGCAACTTGAAGAACAGTTACTTTTTAAAGAACGCGTGATCGCCATGTTGGTGCATGACTTACGCAACCCCCTCACTGCTGCAATCATCGCCATCGATACTTTAAAATCTAATTACAATTTTGATAAAGGTGAATTTAAGCGATTAACACCAAAACTAATCGCCCATATGCTCAACCATGCCCGCAATCAAACTAAGGTAATTGAAAAAATGATTACCGATCTTTTAGAAGTAGGACGCAGTAAAGATACAAAAATTCCCATTTCGCCAACTAAAATCTCAATAGGTAATCTTTGTTTGGAAGTACTCGAAGAATTAAGCGAATCCTACAAAGCCAAATCCCTAAAAATTGAACAAGATATTCCCCAAGATTTACCATTCGTTTGTGCTGACTCTGAACGCCTACGTCAAGTTTTGATAAATCTTTTAGATAACGCTATTAAATATACTCCACCATTAGGTACAATTACTATTTCCGGTTTGCATCGCACTAGCCAAAAAGTCCAACTCAGCATCGGCGATAGCGGGCCTGGTATTCCTGAAGAAAATCGCGATCGCATTTTTGAAAATCACTTTCGTTTAAAACGAGATGAAGCTAAAGATGGTTACGGTATTGGCTTAAGTTTATGTAAGCGCATCATCCAAGCCCACTACGGACAAATCTGGGTAGATACCGCACCTAATGGAGGAGCATGGTTTCACTTTATACTTCCAGTTTATCCCACTTGATCCCGATGTTTTAGTAGTTATATTTTTCCTAATTAATTAACTGTTTGCGGTAAATTATTTTCTGTTGTAAAGCTGCAATAATTTGAAAATTTGCATCAGGGAAGTTAAATTGTTTTAATTGTTCTAAGTTTACCCAGCGAATTTCATCGCACTCTAATGGCTGAGGAACACCTTTTATATGGCGACATTCATGTACGGTAAGAGTAACCCGTAATTCTGTATAATCGTGGTCAATAGTAATCAGATGCTCGCCCACTTCAATATCTATTGCTAATTCTTCATCAATTTCCCGTTTTATACATTCTTCAATGGTTTCACCTGGTTCTATTTTTCCCCCAGGGAACTCCCACAAACCACCCATCACTCCATCTTGAGGACGAAGATCGATTAAAATTTGTCCTTCATCGTTCCAAATTACACCAACGCCGATAATTTTATGAGGCAAGGAAGAAGTTTTTTGATTCATGGTTATATAGTTTTTTAGTTATATTATATATATTTATATAAAGATGAGTTAAATTTAGCCCATGTACATGGACTTTGTTTCAGTAGCCCAAGCCTTACAGGCTATGGGCGATTAAGCGCTGCCAATTGATATTACCTGGCGGTTTAACCTTGTAAGGAGAGCCTTCCTAAGATTTCAAATCCAATAAACCTTGCTCTTTTAATTTGGGATTAAACCTAAATTGCATTTGTAAACCCCGTGCTTCTAACTGTTTCAAAATATCAGCTTCAACTCGTCGCGCTACATTTTTGATAATTTTAATCTTTGCCATTTCATCATGGGCTGGATTATCATAATTTGCTTGTTCTTCAGCAGTAATTAAAGCTTTGGCATCAATACTCGAAACCCATTGTTGTTTATTTTCTCCATTACCTATAGGTACGCTACCATTTTCCGCAATCCACCCTTGCTCAATTTCTTCTAAAATTTTACGACTAGGACGTTCAATTGTTTCAACTTTAACCCAATAACAAGATTGTGGTTTTCGTACTAAATGCTGTCTAAGGCTGAGAAAAACATCGCGAGAATATCCGACAAATTGCAACAATTTCTCTTGGTCAAAAATTGCGTAAACTCCTATTTTACCTTGATATTGTTCTGGTAATTCCCCGTTTTGATTAATATAAGGAATATATTCTAAACTTGTTAAGGAAGGAATATTTGTTTGTGTAGCCATAATCAATTTTCAATTATCAATTATCAGTTTTTATTTACAGCACTAACAACTAACCACTAACCACTAACCACTAACAACTAACAACTAACAACTAACCATTATTTTTCCGATAAATTGCACACAGCCGACTTGGTTTAAAAATCTTGGCGTTAAACATGAAATTTGGTGGAACATTGATAATTGTGTAGTCTTCTGAGTGATGATATTTCTCAAATTCTGCTGGCATTCCTTTAGGTGTAGCGGTACTGTAAGGAACTGGCTGAAACAGTAATTCTGTAAATTCTAGTTGTTCGCATTGTAACTTTTGACAAAGCTGTTTTAAAAAGCTTTCGTTAGTTAATAGTTTAAATAAAGTTGTTTTTGCTTGTGGTTCTAGAGTAAAATTACTGTCAAAATTTTGAAGAATTTTTAAAGCCATTTGTTCTACAATCTTATGTCTACAAAATTCTACGACTGCGAAGTGTATTTTTAAAAGTTTTTGAAACGAAAAATAATAAAGCTTAACAAGATATAGTAATTATAAATAATTTGTGATTAAGAAGTAAGAAGTAAGAATTAATAACTAACAACCAACAACTAACAACTAAGTAGGTCGGCACGGAAAATTATAGTTGAGAAAAGGCTGTCATGCTGTCATGCAAAAGTTACAAGGGTTTCAGCTTAATTAACTTTTCTTAACATAGTAAGATTTTTTTACGCCGACTTACTTAACAACTAACAACCAACAACTAACAACTAATAACTAATAACTAAAATAAAAAACCCCCAAATTGGGGGTTATTAATTAAATATTTAAAGTAAAAACAAATATCTAAAGTAGATACAAAATCCCGAAAAGGACAATCCAAATCACGTCAACAAAGTGCCAATATAATTCAGCGGCTTCGATACCGAAGTGATGTTCGCTACTGTAGTGATTAGGTTTAAGCGATCGCCATAGTACGGCTAATATTGCTAAAACACCGACGGTAACGTGCAATCCGTGAAAACCTGTCAATACATAGAATGCACTGGCAAACAAATTGGTTGTTAAACCAAATTCCAAATGTTTGTATTCATAAATTTGACCGCAAAGGAAAATAATACCCATGACGGCGGTGAGGGCAAACCACATTTGCATTCCCCGCACGTTGTTCTTTTTAATCGCGGTATCGGCATTGTGAATCACAAAACTACTAGAAATTAGAATTATGGTGTTGATGCCGGGGAGTAATAATTCTAACTCTGGAGTACCAGCAGGAGGCCATTCGGCTAAGGTAGAACGGAAAGCAAAGTATGCACCGAACATGCCTAAAAAAATCATTCCTTCGGCGATTAGGAATACTACTAATCCAAAGAGACGATGATCTGGATGTTCTGTATGTTGTGCTTCTACGGTAGAGGCGTGATAATGATTAAGTTCTGTTTTCTTAGGATCTATTGGTGGACTTTGCATAAATTTTTAATTGAGTAGGAAGGATTTAGTGCTGTGGTATTACCGGAGAATGAAGGAAGGATGAAGCAAAATTTTACTTCACCCTTGATCAGGTATTAAAATTATCCCGCTGCTGGCTCTGCGATCGCACCATAGGATTCGTCGTCATCGCTTGGTAGTACGGGAGATTTGGCGTTGGTGAAGGGTTTATCAGTATGAGATAAAGCTACAACTTCCTTTGCCCTTTTGGTTCCGTATTCATAAGGTTCCACAAGCAGGAATGGATGTGACTCGAAGTTTTCTATCGCTGGTGGTGAAGTAGTCATCCACTCCAAAGTTAAAGAATCCCAAGGATTGTTATTTGCTTTTCTTCCAGCCATCCAACTCCAAATTACGTTGATGATGAAGGGTAATGTGGATATTGCCAAAATGTAGGAACCGTAGGTACAAATTTCGTTAATGCTGGCAAACTTGGGATCGTATTGAGCGATGCGGCGATTCATACCCATCAATCCCAATTTGTGCATCGGTAAGAAAGTCATATTCATACCGACAATTGTTAAGACAAAATGAATTTTACCCAAAGTTTCATTAACCATGCGTCCGGTAATTTTGGGGAACCAGTGATAGTAACCGGAGAAAATTCCTAAAACTGAACCACCAAATAACACGTAATGCAAGTGAGCAACCACGAAATAAGTGTCGTGGACGTGAATATCAAAAGGCACAGCCGCTAACATTACACCACTGATACCGCCAATTACAAATATGCCGATAAAGCCCATGGCAAAAAGCATCGCGCTGTTAAGACGGATTTTTCCACCCCACATGGTAGCCAACCAACTGAATATTTTAATACCAGTAGGTACGGCAATAATCATGGTGGTAATCATGAAAAACATCCGCAACCAACCGGGAATACCGCTGGTAAACATATGGTGCGCCCAAACGATCAAACCCAAAAAGCTAATTGCTAAAGAAGAATAAGCGATCGCTTTATAACCAAAAATTGGTTTGCGTGAATGAGTCGAAATTACCTCAGAAATGATCCCGAAAAAGGGCAAAATCATGATGTAAACCGCAGGGTGGGAGTAAAACCAGAACATGTGCTGGTAAACTACAGGATCCCCACCACCAGATGGATTAAAAAATGCGGTTCCAGCAATTAGATCGAAAGAAAGTAGAATAAGTGCGCCTGCTAGTACTGGAGTTGAAATTAAAGCCAGTGCGGAGGTAGCGATCATTGCCCAGCAAAACAACGGTAACTGATGGAAACCGATACCAGGGGCACGCATTTTCAACATAGTTACCAGGAAATTTAAAGCACCCAAAATTGAAGAGGTACCAAGCAGTAGGATACTCGCAATCCAAATTGCCTCACCAACTTGTCCCGTAACTAAACTCAAAGGAGGATAAGAAGTCCAACCTGCATCCGGTGCATCGCCAAGAACCAAACTGCTGATCAGCAACACTCCAGAAGGAGGAACAATCCAGAAAGCAAGGGCGTTTAATTTGGGAAATGCCATATCTTCAGCCCCAATCATCAAGGGGATCAGATAATTAGCAAAACCTGCACCCGCTGGCACAATCCACAGAAAAATCATGATTGTGGCGTGTAGGGTAAACAAACTATTGTAAAGTTCTGGTTCTACAAAGTCCGACATAGGAGTTCGCAATTCTGTGCGAACCAAATCGGCCATTACGCCACCGATACAGTAAAAGATAAATGTAGTAACTAGGTACTGAATTCCAATTACCTTATGGTCGGTATTAAAAGTAAAATACTCCCACCATTTTCTCTGACGTTCGTGTGAATTAACAGCCGATTCATGGGCTGTTTTTTCTAACTGAGATTGTGTCATAAAAATTCTTGTTAGTTGTTATTTGTTAGTTGTTAGTTGTTAGTTCTTGGTTGTTAGTGCTTTCGGTGTAATCAGTGTAATCCATC
>DESS01000176.1:26699-42142 GCA_002361335.1 Richelia sp. UBA3308 | reverse complement strand
ATCCATCTAATCCGTGATAGTTGGAGCGTTGTTAGATGTTGGAATAATTTCTAACTGCTAACTCGGTTACTCCCTTAGAGACTACACAATGGGTAGTCTCTACAACAACTAATTGTGAATTTGGTGTAACATTTCTGAAGAAATTCCCATTTCACTAGTATAGTGAGCAAGAAATTCATCTGGGGATTTTTCTGCTGTATTAATCGCAACTGCTTGATTGAATGTTTCCTTGTTAGCAATTTGCTGTTCTTTAACCCAATTATCGAAATCTTCAGGAGTTTGAACAACAACTTTTGTATTCATGACACCATGGTAGGGACCGCAAAGTTCAGCGCAAATTACTTTGTAATCCCCTTCTTTTTTGGGTGTAAACCGAAGTTGTGTTTGTCTACCAGGAATTAAATCTTGCTTAATACGAAATTCCGGTACCCAGAAAGCATGAATTACATCATTTGCCGCCATATCAAGTAAAACTTCTTTACCAATGGGAACGTGTAATTCACCAGAATAAACATTAATATCGGGATAGTTGAAAATGAAAGCATACTGTAAACCAGTAACGTTTACAACTAAATCTGGTTGTGTAGCTTCATTTTCAGCAGCATTTTCTGTTTGGGGAAGTTGGGCGATATTTGTAACATTTGAAGCATCGTCCAAAGTTGCTGCGATCGCGGCACCAGGCATTGATGTAGCAAGATCCGCGATGGGAGACTCCTGAACATCATGGGAATGAAAGCCGCCTATTGAATTGTATACATCAAAACTGTAAACAGATAAACCGATAACAATAATAGCCGGGATCGCCGTCCACAGAATTTCTAAAGGTACATTGCCATGAATTGGTTCACCATCCGTATTGTCACCGGCTTTGCGGCGGTATTTAATGGCGCTAAAAATCAAAGTGCCTTCAACGATGATAAAAATACCCACAGAAATGGTCATCATCGTATTAAACAAGCCATCCACCAGAAAGGCTTCATCGGAAGCTGCAGTAGGTAGTAGACCATGATTTTGACCAAACCAAAAACTGGCTAGGGTCAGCACGATACCAATTAGTAAGGTCCAGATTGTACTTGGAATATTCACGGTTGATAATAGTTAAGGGCTTTACTAAATAATTTAGAACTACTCACATACTAAGTTAGTGCACGCTATTGGCCTTGAGTGTAACAAGTACAAATCTTTATTATTTTTTATGGTTAGAATTCAAAGGCTGTATGTAATAACTCCTAAATTCCCCCTGCTCCCCATCTCCCCCATCTTCAATTCATGACAACCTGAAAAATCTCTAAAGCTTTGGGCTGTAACTGTTAATCGTGATTCAGAGTATAAGTAAAGGGCTTCTCTCTAATCTTGGGGTTTACGCTAGGGTGGAGTTAGCTTTCATAAGTTCAGCCATGAAAATATTGGGCTTCCGGGTTTTCGGGCATAAGAAAAGGTAAAGTTGATGAGCCAATTTGTTTTAGAACAGCAAAACCAAGTTGCGGCGACGCAGCAACAATTACCAAAAGATAGAATTCGTCGCCTTGTCTGGAAAATGGCGATCGCGACTTTGATTTTGATGGCGATAGGCAGCGCTACCCGCGTGATGAATGCTGGACTTGCTTGTCCGGATTGGCCTCTTTGTTATGGGGAACTTGTGCCGACGAAACAAATGAATTTTCAAGTTTTCCTAGAATGGTTTCATCGATTGGATGCAGCCTTGATTGGTGTTAGCGCTATAGTTCTAGTGGGAATGTCTTGGTGGAATCGGGGATCTTTACCTAAATGGCTCCCTTGGGCTTGTACATTTGCCCTGTTTTTAATTGTCTTCCAGGGTGTTTTGGGAGGACTCACTGTCACCCAGCTTTTGCGGTTTGATATCGTTACCGCTCATTTAGGAACCGCATTGTTTTTCTTCATAACTTTGCTGGTTATCGGTACGGCACTCGCTCCTTACAAGGCGACAGGACAGGTAAGTAAATTACCTGCAATATCTTTTAGTGCTAGTGTTTTGGTTTACTTACAAAGCTTATTAGGTGCCTTAGTCGGTTCCCGTTGGGCATTACATCAATGTTTTGCTGGGTATCAACTTTGTAGTGTTATGTACACCCACATCTTCGGCTTGATACCGCCAACTGTGGCAACATTATCCTTGGTATTTATTTCATGGCGTACACCAGCACTACATCCAGCTTTACGAAAACTGGCAAATTATGCAGGTGGGTTACTAATTTTACAAATTATTTTAGGATTTGCCACTTACCGCTTACACCTACAAGTAGAACCTTTAACCGTTACTCATCAGGCAATTGGAGCTAGTTTACTAGGTACTTTAGTCGCTTTTACAGTTCTTTCAGTCCGCGATTGGATGGATACTCGTAGTATTTCAGGTTACAACCAAGACTTGAATTCATCTGCTACAAGTGATGTTAGTGGTTAGTTTCTAGTTGATAGTTGATTGTTGATAGTTGATAGTTGATGGTTGATGGTTGTTCCACTAACCACTAACCACTAAGCACTAACTAATAACCCATTTGTTCGACGCTAACAGCCTCTAAGGCAAGAACAGTATATAAGTTGTTAAAAAATAAGGAACCATTACCAAGATGATTGAGACAAATGTCTCTCGCCACCACTCTACGTTTTTACAAGTTATTCAAAGTTACTACCAGCTAACCAAGCCTCGGATTATCCCTTTGCTGCTAATTACCACTGCTGGAAGTATGTGGATAGCCGCATCGGGAAAAGTAGACCCGATATTGTTGTTGGTAACTCTTACTGGCGGTACCTTCGCGGCTGCTAGCGCCCAGACAATTAACTGTATTTATGACCGGGATATTGATTATGATATGGAGCGTACCCGTCATCGCCCCATTCCTTCCGGTAGAGTACAATCCCGCGATGCTTTAATTTTTGCTATAGTTTTAGCTGTAATTTCTTTTGCGCTGCTCAGTGTCTTTGCTAATTTACTCGCTGCTTTGTTAGCAATGTCTGGTATTGTTTTTTACTTGTTAATCTACACCCACTGGCTGAAGCGCAACAGCACTCAAAATATTGTCATTGGGGGAGCAGCAGGATCAATTCCAGCATTGGTTGGTTGGGCAGCGGTTACTGGAACTTTAAGTCCAACAGCATGGTTATTATTTGCTATTGTCTTTGTTTGGACTCCACCACACTTTTGGTCTCTAGCTTTGATGATTAGGGATGATTATGCAAAAGTTGGCGTACCAATGCTACCAGTAGTCGCTGGAGAGAAAGCCACAGTTTGGCAGATTTGGTGGTACAGTCTTATAACTGTAGCATCAACGCTTTTACTCGTTTATCCTTTACATTCAGTGGGAATTATTTACGCTATTATTGCTTTGTGTTTGGGAGCGGTATTTATTCGTAAAGCGTGGCAATTATTACAAAATCCTCAAGAGCGCAGTTTAGCTAAAGGAATGTTTCTTTATTCCATTTCTTACATGATGTTGTTATGTTTGGGTATGGTAATTGATAGTCTTCCCATCACTCATCGCTTTGTAAGTTTTGTCGGCGATCGCTTACATTTATTGGTTGGCTGAGAGTCGCTCTTATTTAAATTTTAGAAACCGGGTTTTTTATAAACCCGGTTTTTTTGAATGGGGAGGAGCAACTGAAGCAACCTTAATTCCTGTACCCGCTAATTCCATCCGTAGTGCATCAGTAAAGGCTTCTACTGCATATTTAGTTCCGTTATAAGCTCCGTAAGTAGGCTGCGTTTTTAACCCTGCAATACTAGAAATATTTATCAGAAAACCGCTACCGACTTGTTTAAAATGTTTGAGAGCAATGTATGCCATGCGATAAACTGCTTCCACATTAAGCCTTACCATTTGAGTAATGGCATCAACATCCACTTCTTCAATCGCCCCTACAGTCATAATTCCTGCATTATTTAACACCACATCCAATTGTCCATAAGATTTTAAAGCTAATTCTAATAAAGAGTAAGGCATTTGGCCATCAGTAATCGCACCCGCTAACACTTTGGCATTTTTAAGAGAAGCTGCAAGTTGCTCTAATTTGTCTTGAGATCGAGCAGTAAGAATTAGTTTCATTCCTGCCGAATCTAACTCTTGAGCAATGGCTTTGCCAATACCACTACTAGCACCAGTAATTAGAGCCACTTTGTTATTTAAATCCATGACTATAACTTCCTTAATAAATTAATTACACAATAATACGAGACGGTTCGTATCGTCAATAGTCGGAAGACGGTATGTCTCGTTTAAAATCTTGAAATAAGCGAGGCAGGGCGGCAGCTATGACACAATCCCCTAAAGATCAAAATACTCTTGCGAAAAAAGCTCGACGACGGAGTCAAAGTTCTCATGAAAATATTCTCAAAGCGACAGTAGAACTCTTAGAGGAGGTTGGTTATGTGAATATGAGTATTGAAGGAATTGCTCGCCGTGCTAGGGTAGGCAAACAAACCATTTATCGCTGGTGGCCTTCTAAAGCAGCTTTAGTGATGGAAGCTTATACTACTGTGGTAGCTAAGAAATTTCCTATACCCAATACAGGAAAAGTTCAAGAAGATTTGGAGGTTATTTTTTGTCCCTTGTTCAAAGTTTTAAATACTACTACTGCGGGAACAGCTTTAGCAGGAATTATGACTGAAGCTCAAAACAATCCTGAATTAGCTCAAGCTTTTCGCGAACAATTTGTGGCTAGCCGTCGCACAGTAATAAAAACAATTCTCGAATCAGGGATAAAGCGGGGAGAGTTAAGAAAAGATATCGACCTTGAATGTGCAGTTGATAGTCTTTATGGAGCGATGTGGTATCGATTGCTGCTTGCACATGCACCTTTAGATGAGAATTTTGCTCAAATTTTAATCGCCCAGTTATTAAAAGGTATCCAGGTTTAAGATGGCTAATTTAAATCTACGTCGAAGTGAAAATGTAAGCGGCGACTTTTATGTGGATACTACTTGTATTGACTGCGATACTTGTCGCTGGATGAGTTCTGAAGTATTTACTCGTGATGGTGAACAATCAGCGGTATACCACCAACCAAATAACGAAAAACAAAGATTAGCGGCACTACAAGCTTTATTATCTTGTCCTACGGCTTCTATTGGTACTGTTGATAAACCCCAAGATATCAAAGAAGCTCAGTTAAGTTTTCCGATTCCAATTGAAGAAAATGTCTATCATTGTGGCTACCATTCGGAAAAATCCTATGCTGCTACAAGTTATTTTATTCAGCGACCAGAAGGTAATATTTTAGTTGATTCTCCCAGATTTACACCCCCTTTGGTGAAGCGTTTGGAAAAAATGGGCGGAATTCGTTATATGTACTTGACTCACCGAGATGATATCGCCGATCATCAAAAGTTTGCCCAGGATTTTGGCTGCTTACGCATTCTCCATGAGTCAGAAATTAGTTCCAGTACTCGCGATGTTGAAATTCAGTTAAGTGGTGAGGAGCCTTTCAATTTAACTTCGGAATTGTTAATTATTACTGTTCCCGGACATACAAAGGGACATACTGTTTTACTATATAAAAATAAGTTCTTGTTTACTGGCGACCATCTTGCTTGGTCGGATCGATTAAAACAGTTGGTAGCTTTTCGGAATTTTTGCTGGTATTCTTGGGATCAATTGCGTAAATCAATGCCAAAATTAACTAATTACTCCTTTGAATGGATTTTACCAGGTCACGGTCGTCGTTATCACGCTGATGTTGTGACTATGCAGCAACAATTGAAAAAATGTATTCAATGGATGGAAACGGTTTAATGCAAATCCATTTTTTACTAGCAAAACGGTTGAAAATAAAATTTGCAAGCAAAGAGTAATACAATTATGCTCTTGAATGCTTGAGTATAATTTTTACCTATCGATATATTAACAATCAATTATTTTTTTTGAATTATTTTTTTGAATTATTTTTTTTGAATTATTTTTTTTGATTTTTTGATTCAAAATTTGAGGATTTGAAGGAATATTTAATAAAGGAATATTTAATAAAGGAATATTTAATACTTGTTATTTTTATCAGATTGAAATATATATCCTATATTTAAGCAACTCTGGCAAACAATCTTGCAAATAAATAGGTAGTTAAAATATCTTATGACTTCTTCCATATCCGAAAATCCCCAAACCGATGGCAAAGAAAATTATGACTTTTTCGTTGTCGGAATTGGTGCGTCAGCGGGAGGGCTACGTGCGTTGGAAGAATTTTTTGGAAATATGCCCTATGATAGTGGTGCTGCGTTTGTAGTTGTGCAGCATTTATCGCCAGATTTCAAAAGCTTGATGAAGGAATTGCTAGGGCGAACTACCAGGATGGAGATTTATCGGGTAGAAGATGGCATGGAGATAAAGCCCAATTGCGTTTATTTAATTCCTCCTGGCCAAAATTTAGAAGTGAAAAATCGCCGTTTGCTGCTACAGCGCCAGGATAGAGAGCGCCCGGGACCTAATTTTCCCATTGATATATTTTTACAGTCGTTAGGTGAAGATGCGGGGGAAAGGGCTATAGGTGTGGTGCTTTCAGGCACTGGTAGCGATGGTTCGGAGGGTTTGCGGATGCTCAACGAATCCGGTGGAATTGGCATGGTGCAAGATCCTGCCACGGCTGAATTTGATGGAATGCCTACTAGCGCGATCGCCACTAGAATTGTAGATAGTATCGGTTCGCCACTTGAGTTAGCAGAAGTTATTTACGATTTTGTCAAAGCACCAGCGAATGAAGAAAAATATAATGAACCTCGTTCTAAGCTGGCGTTAGATTCTTTTAGGTTAGGACAAATTACCAATATTCTTAACCGCCATCAACACATTAATTTTACCCATTACAAACCTTCAACTCTTTCAAGACGTATTCATCGTCGCTGCATGATTACGGGATATCACGATATAGACGATTATATTGGGCGTTTGCAAATTGAGCGTCAAGAAAGAGAACTTCTTTGTAATGACTTACTAATTAGCGTTACGAAATTTTTTCGGGATGCAGCAGTTTGGGAATATATGGAAACAAATATAATTCCCACAATAATTGAGAAAATCAAACCGGGAGATGAATTACGATGTTGGGTAAGCGCCTGCGCTACAGGAGAAGAAGCTTACACTCTGGCAATTTTGATCGATGAAGCTATTGCGGATTTAGGAAAACAAATCAAAGTCAAAATTTTTGCGACTGATATTGATAAAATCGCTTTAGAAAAAGCCGCTATCGGTATTTACCCAGAAAGTATTGCTAAAGATATTAACCCAGAGCGTTTAGAGCGATATTTTATTCCTCAAGAGCAAAGTTTTCAAGTGGTGAAGGATTTGCGAGAAAAGTTAATTTTTGCACCTCATGACTTGACAAAAGATGCTAATTTTACTCGTATGCATATAATTACTTGCCGCAACGTGCTAATTTATATGCAACCCCAGTTACAGCAGCAAGTTTTACGAAATTTTCATTTCTCCTTAGTACCAAAAGGAATTTTATTGTTGGGAGAAGCAGAAACGGTTGCTTACTTTGAAGATGAACTTGTACCGTTTGAGAAAAAACACAAGATTTATCAAAAAGCCCGAGATTCACGGCTTCCCCTACCTGTAAGAGGTGTAGAAAACTTTTCCAAACATTTTTTATCACAACCTCCTCTAAAGCAAGCCCCCAGAGTAACAAAAGAACCAATGCTGGAGGCTGCTTTAAATAACTTACTAGAGCAACAAAAAGCAACTTGTTTGCTGCTGGATAAAAACAATCTAGTAGTTTATATGTTTGAGGACTTAGCAAAAGTACTCAAATTTCCCACAGGTAATCCTACTACAGAAGCGATTAAATTAGTTATTGGGCCGCTGCAACTTCCCCTGAATACAGCACTGCGTCGCGCCCAAAAAGAACGAACTCCAGTTGCATACACGGGAATTAAGGTTGGAGAAGGCGAAAAGCAACGCATTCTCAGTTTAAAAGTCACCTACGAAAAAGCAAGTAAAATAGCTGGTGACTTTTTGATGGTGACAATTGCTGAAGATACAAAAGCTGAAGCTGTACCAGAAGCACGTCATTTTGAAGCAGAAAGCGAAGTATCTCATCGGATATTGGATTTAGAATACGAATTGCAACAAAGTCGGGAAAATTTACAAGCAACAATTGAAGAATTAGAAACGACTAATGAAGAACAACAAGCGACTAATGAAGAATTAATTGCTTCTAATGAAGAGTTGCAAAGTACTAACGAAGAACTGCATTCAGTAAACGAAGAACTTTTCACAGTCAACGCTGAGTATCAATCAAAAATTCAGGAATTAAC
Source organism: Richelia sp. UBA3308 (assembly GCA_002361335.1). GTDB lineage: Bacteria > Cyanobacteriota > Cyanobacteriia > Cyanobacteriales > Nostocaceae > Rivularia. The sequence goes on along the minus strand of DESS01000176.1, from coordinate 33,879 downwards.
CGAACTTAATAGCGACATCGATAACTTACTACAAACTACCGATATCGGTGTTGTATTTCTGGATAAAGAGTTGAGAATTCGTAAATTTACTCCAGCAGCAACAGCAGCGATAAATTTAGTTGATGCAGATGTTGGTCGTCCTATTGAGCATATTACCAATAACATCGACTTTGTCGAATTTATGGAAGAATTGCACTCAATTATTAAATGGGAAAAACCAAAGCAAAGAGAAGTGAAGTTGAAATCCACAGGGAGACATTTGTTAATGCGTCTTTATCCCTATTGGCAAGGAGAAAATTGTTGCGATGGGGTAGTATTAACCTTTGTAGATGTAGATGATATCAAACAAGTTCAAGAAGAACTCCAACTGACTTACAACGCATTAGAAAAAAACGAGCAACAACTCCAAGCGGTTTTAGATAACACTACATCGATAATTTACGTTAAAGATATTCAAGGGCGTTATCTGTTGATCAATCAACAGTACACTGCAGTCACTGGTTTACAGCCAGAACAAGTATTAGGGAAAACTGATAGGGACCTATTTTCTAAAGAAAATTACGAAGTATACCAAAGTAACGATAAAAAAGTTATCGCACAAAAAACAATCTTAGAAGTTGAAGAAATACTTCCCCAAGCTGACGGAAATCATACCTACATTTCGATTAAAGCGCCTTTGTACGATGCGACAGGAAATCCCTATGCAGTATGTGGTATTTCAACTGATATAACTAAGCAAAAACATACTCAAGAGCAATTAAATCACATTAATGCCCAACTTGTCCGAGCAAAAGAAATAGCAGAAGCTGCTAACCAAGCCAAAAGTGAATTTCTTGCCAGAATGACTCACGAATTGCGAACTCCACTGAATGCAATTCTCGGTTTTACGCAAATTTTAAACAGAAACCCCAAATTAGAAAATAAACAAAAGCAGTATTTACGAACAATTCTTCGTAGCGGTAAGCATTTATTAGAATTAATAAATGATATTTTAGATATTTCCAAAATTGAAGCCGGTATGGCAGAGGTTAACGTTACCAGCTTCGATATTTTTCGTCTGCTTGACGGTATCGAAGCAATGTTACATCTCAAAGCTAGAGCTAAAAAACTACAGTTAAAATTTGAGTTAGATCCAGAAGTTCCTCAGTACGTGCAAGCCGATGAAAGTAAACTGCGCCAAGTATTAATTAACATTCTAGGAAATGCGATTAAATTTACCGATTCCGGTAGCGTCGTTTTGCGAGTAGGAGTTTTTGAGGAAGACAAGGAGACAAGGGGACAAGGAGACAAGGGGAGGAGATAGAAAAAATTTCTCCCCATCCCCCCATCGCCCAATCTTCCTTAAGTTTGCAATTTCAAGTCATAGATAGCGGAAAAGGTATTCCACCGGAAGATTTAAACAAAATTTTTGATGCTTTTGTACAAAGTAATCCTACTTACCAAGCTGAAGACGGAACTGGTTTAGGGTTGGCAATTTGTAAGCGCTTCATACAGTTAATGGGTGGGGATATACAAATTCAAAGCACTCTTGGAGAAGGAACAAAAGTTAAATTTCATGTTTTGGTTGATTCAGCTGACAAACCGGGTAAAATCACTTACTCTCTACCTAAAGGGCGGATTATCGGTTTAAAACCAAACCAAGTTAATAATCGTATTCTGATAGTTGAAGACAATTGGGATAACCGTCAATTATTGCGACAAATACTTGTACCTTTAGGATTTGAAATTATTGAAGCAAGTAACGGTAAAGAAGCAGTGGAATTATGGGAAAAAGAACAGCCTAATCTCATCCTGATGGATATGCGAATGCCGATAATGGATGGTTATGAAGCCACTAGAATTATCAAACAAAAACAGGAAGTAAATCAAATCGAAAATAAAAAAAATACTGCAATAATTGCTTTAACAGCAACCGCATTTAATGAAGATAGAAAATTTATGTTGGAATTGGGTTGCAATGATTTTATCCGTAAACCTTTTCAAGAAGATATTCTTTTAGAAAAAATCGCTATACATATAGGAGTTGAATATGTTTATGAATTTGATAAAGATGTTTCATCTTCAGAAGAAAGCAATTGACAGCAATTAGTGCCTGATGATTTATAAGTAATGTCAGAAGAATGGTGCAAATCTCTTCATGCTGCAGCATTAAATTGCAACCAATACTCCGTTTTACAACTACTTGAAGAAATTCCCGAAAATCATCAAATTTTCAAACACCAACTTGAAGATTTTGCTGAGAATTATCAGTTCGATAAAAGTTCGATAAAATTTATAACCTAAGTCAACCTTTTGTGGAATAAATTGAGAATAGATATTTAATTATGATAGCATCCCTTGAACTGGCACACAGCCCACACCCTATAAGGGTAGGGCTACATTTACAAAGCCCACCAACGCCTAGGCTAAGAACTGAATGTCAGCAACTCAAAACTAAAGACACCCCAGTTGCTGAAACTGTTAACTATTTAAGATAATCAGTGTATTCTTTTCTATCAAAGCCGAATTATTTATAAAATTTATCGAAATACTTGATTATTCTGATATAATAAGGGATACTAATAATTAAATATTACTTGCATCACTTGACAATAAGTAAAATAGGAAAATTAAAGAAAAAATTAATCATCATAATTGTCCTTATCTGCTTGTTGAATAAGTAAAAATGGAATTCCTATAATAAGGGGAATTCCAGTACGTAATTTATGACTCAGGAATTGGAGTCTTTAAAGGTTGATATTCAATATTTAATAATCAATAGCCAATATAAACTATTGACTATTGAAAATGAGAATATTGACTAGACAACAGCCATCGGACGGCTACCAGCAGAGTGACGATCTATAACTTGGTCAATCAAGCCATAATCTTTGGCTTCAGGCGGGGACATGAAGAAGTCTCTCTCAGTATCTTCAGCAATGCGTTCAATGGGTTGTGAAGTATGTTCGGCTAAATAGTTATTTAGCTGTTGCTTATGATAGAGAATCTCGCGGGCTTGAATTTCGATATCGGTTGCTTGGCCTTGTGCGCCACCTAAAGGTTGGTGAATCATAATTCGAGAATGAGGTAAACTCATCCGCTTACCTTTAGTACCAGCGCTGAGCAGGAAAGCACCCATACTAGCTGCTAATCCGGTGCAAATAGTACAAATATCCGGACGGATATGTTTCATGGTATCGAAAATACCCATGCCAGCAGTTACTGAACCACCAGGGGAATTGATATACATGTAAATATCTTTCTCCGCATCTTCAGCATCTAATAGCAACATTTGGGCAACAATTAAGTTAGCGACATTGCTATCAATAGGTTGTCCTAAGAAGATGATACGGTCCCGTAGTAGTCGTGAGTAGATATCAAAGGCGCGTTCGCCGCGACCTGATTGTTCAATAACGATAGGAATCATGCAGCCGAGTTATAGTAAATTTACATACATTTTATCGATTACTAAGCTAATTGTTGTTGTTAGCAGCACGTTTGCAAAAATATTGATTCTTTAAGGATTGATTTGTTCTAGGTGTACTTAAGTGATACTGCCTACAAAATATGATATAAAAGTAATAAGTATTGAATTAATACTTAAGGCTGTCCGGATTCAATAATTGTTGAAGGGAAGACAATAGTACAAAAGGCATATTAGTTAATAACTTTAATGTTTAGATGCCATTCATCAAGAGTAATAGTAAAAGGTCATTTTCGTCATGTTAAAAAGATTAGTGCAAGCTGCAATCATAACTTTGTTGCTTAACTTAATATTCGGTTTAACCGACCATACTACAAATACCGATGGAGCTATGACTTCAAAGGTTCAACCTCCTATAAATACACAATCAGAACCAATGGTTAGCTTACTTGTTCGTTCTTTAAAATAAACAATGCCGCGATTTATAAAGAAAATCGGTAGGTAATAAGGACAGTTGAGAACAATATAGTAATAATTAGTATTGGATTAGTATTGGATTAGTATTGGATTAGTATTGGGAAAAATTAAAGCTAGGAGAAGATTTATTAGTTTAGATCAATTGAAGAGATAAAATTAAGGAATTTTTCAGGAATTTGAGATTCAATTTTTTATAGTTATCTTTTATAAGCCAATTACGGTTAGTTAGCAGAGATAATAAATACTGTTTTTCTTACTCATGGGCGATAAAAATTATTAGAGCTTCAATTTGTTTTTTAAAAAAAGCAGATTTATTAATTTTCAAACAAAATACAGGCACGTCTTGTTTGATTTCCACGGTAAACTGAGCAAAGAAGGCTTTTCATATTTTTGAATCATGACTAATCGCCTCGCTTCTGCTCAAAGTCTTTACCTCCGTAAACACGCTGACAATCCCATTGATTGGTGGAGTTGGTGCGATGAAGCCCTAACTACAGCGGTGGAACAAAATAAACCAATATTTCTCTCCATTGGTTATTCTAGCTGCCACTGGTGTACTGTAATGGAAGGAGAAGCTTTTTCAGATTTGGAAATTGCCGAATATATGAATGGGAATTTTCTTCCGATTAAAGTCGATCGCGAAGAAAGACCAGATATTGATAGCATTTATATGCAATCTTTACAGATGATGAGTGGTCAAGGTGGTTGGCCTTTAAACGTTTTTCTTTCTCCTGATGACTTAGTACCATTTTACGCCGGAACCTATTTCCCTGTACAAGAACGTTATGGTCGTCCAGGATTTTTACAGGTATTGAAAGCTATTCGCCATTATTATGATACAGAAAAACAGGACTTACAAAAACGTAAAGCAATTATTTTAGAATCCCTTCTCACTTCTGCGGCATTACAAACCGAAGCAACCTCAGAAGCAGAAGATAATCAATTTATAAGAGAAGGTTGGGAAACTTTTACCAGAATTATCACTCCTAACCAACAAGGTAATAGTTTTCCGATGATCCCCTACGCACAGATGGCGTTGCAAGGAATTCGATTTGGTTTTACTCAGAATGGCAAACAAATTTGTAGCCAACGAGGATTGGATTTAGCACTCGGCGGAATTTTTGACCATGTAGCGGGTGGTTTTCATCGTTATACAGTCGATTCCACTTGGACTGTACCGCATTTTGAAAAGATGCTTTATGATAACGGTCAGATAGTCGAATATCTCGCTAATTTGTGGAGTGCTGGAGTTGAAGAGCCAGCTTTTGAAAGAGCGATCGCCAAAACGGTAGAGTGGCTACAACGAGAAATGACGGCACCCCAAGGTTATTTCTATGCTGCTCAAGATGCGGATAGTTTTATCAAAAATCCCTCTGAGGAAAAGGGAACACAGGAGCATTCCGAGCCGGAAGAAGGGGCGTTTTATGCTTGGAGTTACAACGAATTAGAACAATTGCTAACTTCAGAAGAATTAACGCAATTGCAACAAAATTTTACAGTTAGCAAAAACGGTAATTTTGAAAATCAAAATGTATTGCAAAGGGTTAACTCCGAGAAATTAAGCGATTCCGTGGAAGCTATCTTAGAAAAACTGTTTATTGCTCGCTATGGTGAAAACAGTAGCGCTATTGATACCTTTCCTCCCGCTCGTAATAACCAAGAAGCAAAATCCTATAATTGGCAAGGTAGGATTCCGCCAGTAACAGATACCAAAATGATTGTTGCTTGGAATAGCTTAATGATTTCTGGTTTAGCGCGGGCTTATGCAGTATTCTCGCGATCGCAATACCTTGAATTAGCAACCAAAGCAACTAAATTTATCTTAGATAATCAATTTGTTGATGGTAGATTTCACCGGCTGAATTACGAAGGAAAACCAAGTGTATTGGCACAATCGGAGGATTATGCCTTATTTATCAAAGCTTTGTTAGATTTACACCAAGCTTCCTTAAAAACAGAAAATCAAGCTGATTTTTGGTTAGAGAAAGCCATTTCGCTACAAGATGAATTTAACGAATATCTATGGAGCGTCGAATTGGGAGGATATTTTAATACGGCATCAAATGCCAGCCAAGAATTGATTGTACGAGAACGTAGTTATATCGATAATGCCACACCAGCCGCCAACGGAATAGCTTTATCAAATTTGGTGCGACTGACTTTAGTTACAGATAATCTTCGATATTTGGATTTAGCAGAACAAGGGTTACAAGCTTTTCGCAGCGTCATGAATAGTAGTCCTCAAGCTTGTCCCAGTTTATTTGTAGCTTTCGATTGGTATAGAAATTGTACTTTAATTCGTACTGTCAAAGACCAGTGCAAGATACTTTTATCTAAGTTTTTACCGGTTGCTGCATTTGTAGAAGTATCCGATTTACCACAGAATAGCATTGGCTTAGTTTGTCAAGGATTGAAATGTCTCGCACCGGCTGAAAATGAAGAGAAATTATTGCAGCAAGTAGTTTCTAGTTATATAAGAGGGATGTAACCCAGATGGGGGGATGGGGGGATCGGGTATAAATTCTAAATGTCCCAGACGCGATATATCGCGTCTCTACAAGATTTTCCAATAAATCTGTTTCATACATCAAATCAGCAAGGTTATGACCTTTGACATTTGTCCCCCTAAAATTATATTCTGATTGAATTATTGATAATTGATAATTAATCATTAATATTTGATCATTGACGATTAATGAAACATACGCTGTCAGTACTTGTAGAAGATGAAGCGGGAGTTCTCTCGCGAATTTCGAGTTTGTTTGCTCGTCGTGGCTTTAATATTGAAAGTCTAGCAGTTGGACCAGCAGAACAACCAGGAATTTCCCGAATTACTATGGTTGTACCCGGTGATGACCATATCATAGAACAACTGACTAAGCAATTATATAAGTTGATTAATGTTCTAAAGGTTCAGGATATTACCGAAATCCCTTGTGTAGAACGAGAATTAATGTTGCTTAAGGTGAATGCTACTAGCACTAATCGTTCGGAAATTGTGGAATTAGCTCAAATTTTTCGGGCGCGAGTGGTAGATGTCGCAGAAGATTCCTTGACTGTGGAAGTTGTGGGAGATCCAGGGAAAATAGTCGCCATTGTACAGGTATTACAAAAATTTGGTTTGCGAGAAATTGCCCGTACCGGAAGAATTGCATTAACTCGGGAGTCTGGTGTAAATACCGAATGGCTCAAGTCTTTGGAAGCTAAGGTTTAGAATCTTGGCTTTGCTAAAAGGTTTTAAATACAGCATATTTCCGTACAGCGATCGGTAGATTTAGACGGGCAGGGATGCTCCGCAGT
>DESS01000176.1:3156-26633 GCA_002361335.1 Richelia sp. UBA3308 | reverse complement strand
TCTCCGTACCACAAGAGTTTTAAAATATAGTACTGTACTCCAAATAAAAGCAAAGTAATGATAATTCCGGGGAGGTGATTACGTCTCCTGGTGTTTGTTGAGGCTTAAGCCCGAACAGCGCCTCTTAAGCGATATGTGTCATTTCATTGAGGGTGAACTCTTCAACAGCTCCCTGGATGGCACCCATACAGTCTTTCAGGTGCTGGTTGCTCATATGGGTTTGCCAAAGTTGACGAGATTCCCAGTTCTCGTAGAACAAGAAATGAGCAGGATTTTCATTGTCTTGATGTAAATCGTATTGCAGGCAGCCGTTTTCAGCACGGGTAATATCGATGAGTTTTAAAAGCTCTGCTTTTACGAGGTCGATTTTATCTGATTTAGCTTTAATGTGGGCAACAATGGTTAATTTTGACATGATTTTCTGCTTTTTTCTAGGTTGTTAAAGATTAATTCCATTCGGCTAGAACAATTTTACCGATAGTTTTGCCCTGTTCGAGACGTTGATGAACATCCCGTAGGTTGAGGGCGTTGATTGGTGTCACAATATCCTTACAGGTAGTGATAAGAGTATTATTGTCGATTAACCGACTAATCTCATTAAGTAAATTACTTTGCTCTGCCATATCTTCTGTTTGATACATGGAGCTAGATTAAATCCCTAAATTCTTTACTAAACTTATTTATAGTTGAGAACCAAGACAGATTTTGGGAAGTATTGACTTATGTTGTGTCGTTCGTCTATGCTCAATTATTGAAGTTGCAAATAAACCCGAATGTTTGCCATTAAAAGAGAGTTAAAATTAAATAATAAGGAAGGCTCTCTGATGCGTGGCATTGCTGGGTTTAAGCGATTTGTCTACAATTATGGGCTGGAATTAATCACAGCTTCTTGGGATTTTGATGGAATTGAACTCACCGATTCTAAACGTATAGATACCATCAAAAAAGTATTTACTCAAGTAACAATGAAGTTGCCTGAATATGGGTGGATGAAGAAATACCCATCTACGGTATACCAATCAGCTTTTATAGCCTTGAAAAATGCTTTTCGTAGATGGAGAAATGGTCTAGGACAATTTCCAAAAAAAAAATCCAAGAAAAAAGGTGACTCATTTACGGTTTATAAAACATCCGGTGTTTATCATCAAATTGGTCAACCAGCCTTACCCTTTACCAATAGAGTTGTAATTAATGCGTCCAATAAAATTAAACTACCTGGATTAAAGACATTTAGACTAAAAGAGAATATTGAATTTACTTGTAGTTCTCAAACTTTCACTGTTTCTCGTACTGCTCATAGATGGTTTGTATCTTTTGCTATAGATGCCGAAAAAATACCTCCACTTTTTCATCCGGTTGAAAAAGTAGGGGTGGATTTAGGTGTAAAATGTCTAGCTACAGTTTCAGATGGAACTTATTATGCCATGCCAGCTACTACAAAAAAAGCGAAAACCAAGCTCAGTAAACTGCAATGGCGCAATCGTAATAAGGTTTTAGGAAACTTTAAGCTTGGTATAAAAGCATCTTCTAATGCCAGAAAATACTATATGAAATTGGCATCAAATTATGCTCAACTAAGCAATATTCGTCGAGACACAATTCATAAGATGACAACTGATTTGAGTCGTCGGGTTTATTGCATTCGGATTGAGGATTTAAATGTTTCTGGCATGATTGCAAATCATAAGCTTGCTAATGCTGTTAGTAACAATTGCTTTTATGAAGTGCGCCGCCAATTAGTCTATAAGCAAGCACATTATGGCAGCAAAGTTGAAATAGTTGATAGGTGGTTCCCTTCTTCTAAAATGTGTTCGCTGTGTGGTCATATTCAGCCAATGAAACTATCAGATCGGGTGTTTTGTTGTCAAAAATGTAATCATACATTAGACCGGGATGAAAATGCCTCAATTAATCTGGAAAATGCGCCAGATAAATTAGTAAGGTCGGCTCGACCTTAACTTATACGCCTGTGGACAAGAAGGAGCCGACTCCCTTGGTTGAAACAGGAAGAAAACACCTTACCTTATTAACGATGTTTAATGAAGTTTGGATAAGTTTTTCGGAGCAGCGAGTAAACATAAATTCCCAAACATAATTGCAGAAGTTTAAGTAAGTTTAAAAAAGATTTTTACGATTTAATCTAGCTCTACCAGTAAATCTTTGCCTTTGGCTGTGGGTTTAGGAATTTCCACATCTAACAGACTATTTTCATTGTTAATGGGTAAATATTGAGTTAAACCTACTGCTTTCATGGATTTTACCTCTAAATTTAAACGAAGGAAGAAGGAAGAAGTTTGGAATTGGGATGGGGTATAATGACCAACCCAATTCTGACACCACGCTTACGGTGGGGAATTAAACCCATATGTTTAGTTAAATATTATTAGCTTTAGGATCGGGGGCGGTTACTTCTTGGGCTACCCTGGAATCACGTCGAACTTGCCATTCGTGCGTACATAGATGATGCTCTCTTCTCCCGCTTTAGACGAGACTTGATGCACCGACTCTCCCTTAGAACTGAAATAACTGCCCGGCACCAAGGTCTTGATGTCGGTGTCATTCGTCACTTGGTACTGTGGTTGACCTTCAATTACTACAGCGCCGAAGCTTGAGCCTTGGCTACGTATCTTTCCAGTAAATCCAGCCGGTAGCTTGACAAGGCTCCCGTACAATTGATCGTCCTGGGGGTTGCCCCAAAGAAAGGCTAGCTTTGGTCTATTGGCAGAGGCGGGCATTCCGGGCGGATCGATCCAAACGATGTTCGATGGGTCAACGTTAATCGGCTTGTCATTGCTAGAAAACGCCTTCTCAGGAGGAAGGACGAGATACGGTCCGTCGTCAATCTCTATGTAGGCCAGGTTGTTGTTACCCTTGGCAGCGGTAATGTGCACACCTCCGGCTGGCTGCGTCCAAAAAGAATCCGTCGGCAGCCACATCTTCTCGGCATTCGGGTCATCGTTGTGAATGAGGCCGTTAATCACCACTCCGCGGTAGGTGATATTATGAATGTGAGGTGGCGACGAGAAGCCGTCCACAAACTCTACGAGGAAGCCTGACGGCCCGGAGCCAGTGCGATCGCCCCAAAGAGTACCAGCCTTCGGGCTTTGGTCGCCGCGGGCGGGGTTGAGCGGTGCCCACTGGACTTCGGACTTCAAGACGACCTCGGAGGTTGACTTGGCTGCTGATTCTGGCTCGATGTTTTGGGATGGGACCTGGGAGGTAGTGCAAGCGGCGATTACGATGCTTATAAGTGCTAGTGCGAGTAATAGAAACGTTCTTATGTTCTTGATTTTGATCATTTTAATTTCTCCAAGAGGGTGAAACTACCCAATCACCATTACAATAGCTAAGAATGATAAGTATTTTTGCAAAAATGCAATCACTTATTTGATTTACTACCAAGGTTTAAGCTAAAACCGTATCAATAACACGTACAATCTCTTGGCATTTCCCTGTATCAAGCGCATCTGGATGGGGAGAGGCAAACTGACCTGAATCATTGTCGAAATACATGCCTGAAGCAGTTTTGAACTCATCCGTCAGTGCTGCGCGAGTAAGTATTTCTGCCCCGATGCGGATATCACGACCGGTCACCCCTAAAGCCTGCTTCACCATTTTGCTGCCCAGTATCGACCCAGGGTTAATGGCGATGATTATAGGACCGCGATCCTTAAGGGAAAGTGCCAGACTGCGAGACCACATTGTCAGCGCCAGCTTGCTTTGTGCATAAGCTGCTCCGTCGCCCAGCTTGACTCGTCCAGCCAGTGCTTCTACTTGGACGATCGATTGAGCCGCAGAGGACACATTTATCACCCTTCCTGAAGTACCGAGCAGTGACAATAGCCTTTGTGTAAGCAAATAAGGAGCGATGGTATTGACAGCAAAGCGTATATCAAGCCCATCCTCGGTGACGAGATTGGGAGCATTATAGACTCCTGCATTATTGATTAGCACATCAAGTTTAGAGTGCTTTTGGGCCACAGTCTTCGCGAGTTCCTCGACATTGTCCATGAGGGACAGATCGGCGACGTAGATTTCAGAACGTCCGCCACCCTTGAGTTCAAAAAGCATTTTTTGCACTTTTTCGAGCTTTTCTGGATTACGCCCATGCAATAAAACATGGTGTCCCATTGAAGTAAGTATCTTGGCTGTTTCCAGTCCAATACCATCGGTAGAGCCAGTAATTAAAATAGTTTTTTCCATGACTAGTACTCATATGATGTCCGCCAAATCACCTATAATATGTCGTTGCGAGTGTAACGAAGTGAAACTAAGCAAGCGCAAGGTTTTGAGATTGCTTCCTTAGGGTCGCAATGACAGTTGTTTAAACGGACTTGATATCATTGATTTCCTGAATAGCAATCACCCCTTGCTCCCAGCCACGCTGGTTCTCCATCTCATTTTGAAAGCCTTTGTCATCTGCGAATTGGAAACGCTTAATCGCTGGTGTTTTACTTGTTGCCTGATAGAGCCAGTAAGCTTCTTCTCTAAGAGCCTCTTCGATTGGCTTGTCGATTGAAGCATAGACAGCCTGTTTACAAGCATTAATCGATTCAGATGGGAAATGAGCGATCCGTTTTGCCAACTCATCGACGTAAGGACCTATTTTGTCGGCATCGAGAGCCTTATTAATTGTGCCATAGGCTTCTGCTTCATCAGCATCAAAATCACGAGCACTTAAAATAATTTCTAATGCACGTCCCAAACCTGCCTGACGAGCCATACGTGATGCGCCACCACCACAAGGTAGGATGCCCATACCTACTTCCATCTGCATGAACTTTGCCTTACCACGGGCAGCAAAACGCATATCACAAGCCAATGCAAATTCATGGCCGCCACCCCGTGCAAACCCTTCTATCTTGGCGATAGTTGCCTGTGGCAGTTTACTAATACGCTCAAGGGTTGTCTGTAAATAAAGTAGTTCTACTTCTTCACGTGATACTGATGTTGTAGACATGTCTTTGAGGAAATTCGTGTCAGCATGGGCCACAAAAATCTCTGGGTGAGCAGACTGGAAAACAACAACTTTGATGCTGCGATCGCCCTCGAGTGTTTCCGCCAAACGATTTAGATCGTCTAGCATCGGAATACCTTGAACATTCACAGGGGGATAATCAAAAGTAACAGTAAGAACTGCTCCATCCTTTGTCGCCTTGAATGTAGTGTAGTTTTCGTAAGCCATATCTATTTCTTTATGAGTTCTATGATTAAAAATATGATACAAGTACAAATAATAACAAGTACGCACAAATTTGTTATGTAGTTACTTAAAAGTAACTATTGACAGATTTAAGTGGGTATGCAAAATTATTTGTGTGATTGCGAAGGTCGTGAAGCAATCCCAAAGCCTTGCGATTGCTACGTTTCGCTTCGCTCCACTCGCAATGACAATGCACAATTTATTTTGCGTGAGTACTTAGAGAATTATGACCCAGAAAAACAATTACGATCATCCCTATGGATGCTCTGTCGAAGCCACTTTATCTGTGATTGGTGGGCGGTGGAAACCTGTGATTATTTTCAATCTCTTGCAGAATGATTTCTTGCGCTTCGGCGAATTGAAGAGAAAAATCGAAGGCATTACCCAGCGTATGCTTACTAATCAACTACGGGAATTGGAAAAAGATAAGATTGTTGCCCGAAAAGTCTATGCCGAAGTACCGCCTCGTGTAGAATATTCCCTTACAGATTATGGTCGTACCTTGGAGCCAATTATGATTGCCATGAGAGATTGGGGAGCCGAGCATATGCATGTAAATCGATGGTTAGAGTAATTTACACTTCGCTTCTTGCTTTGTCTTCAAAAGTATCTGTTAGCACTTGCAATTTCTACTACCTCTGATTATTCTCAGAGCGTAAAGTCAGCTTCTGTGGTCGATAGATGCTATTCTACTTAGATATTTTGGCTGTTTTTCAAACAATTCAGGATTTTTATCAAAACAACAAACAATTTATCAATACCTTAATTACAGGTGCTGGAGGTTTAGTTGCTTTAGGGACGGCGTTTTATAATATTATCAAGTCGGTAAGAAAGCAACACCGTTCACGTCGTATTCCTGGAAATAGATTTGCTTTTGAGGTAATTCAACCCCAAAGTAGACACCTCAAACAAAGAATTTTTGGTGGAAAATTTAATGATTCTTTAGCAGATCATAATATTCCCTACCAACAGCGAGTTGCAAATCGTAACATCCGTAAGGAATTGCAACAGATTTTAGAAGATAATCCCTGGTTGTTAATTTTAGGACGAACAGGGCTGGGTAAAACAAGGGAAGCAGTAGAATTAGCAGAGCGCTATAATAATCTAGGTTGGACAGTATTTTACTTTAAGCCAGGGGAATGGTTGGATGTTCCAGGGCGATCGCCAAAAGAATTTGGTGGAAGACGTAAATTATTGTTTTTACTCGACGACCTCAACCGTAGAATGTATTCTAGCAAAAAAGAAAACAATCCCAAAGCTGAAGAAACACTTTCAGAACCATTAAATGTGCCGTTACAAGAACGATTGCTGAATGCTTTGGAAAAATATGAACACTTCTGCGGGAAAGATGAAATACTGGTAATTGCCACAGCACGAAACGAAAAAGAGCTTTAAGCACCTTCTCGTCCATTACTGCTAAAATAATCGGAGCCAATTCTCCGTCTTGTGGAATCCAAGAAGGTGCGTGTAATTCCGGAGCTGATAAAACTTCCTGGTTATGCAGGAGACCGAACAAAAGTTCTCCGAGAACATGAGTATTTTCATCACCACCTTCGACAATATGATTTTCCTTAAAAGCAGCTAGCCATTGTTCGAGTTCTTCAATAGACTGTGGTACTGGAAAAATATTCATCGCTGCGGCTACGTCGTCAATCCAGAAATTAAACCACAAAAGTTTTTCCTCTGGGCTTAAAGGAGATGATGAAAAACTATTGGAAAAACTAATTCCTTCACATACAAACACCGCAAGAATCATCAGAAATTCATCATGATATTCTTGAGTACTCATTTGAGAACGCTCGTGTGTCTGGTTCATCCGTTGCAATGCTTGACTATCTGAACCTTTTTGCACAACACTCCAAAGTAATCTAAGAGTAGTTAAAAAACGTTCCTTAGGAAATTCTTCGATATATCCGATCGCTCTGTCAAGGCGCGCAGTAACTGGAGTCGCGAAAAACCAACCAAAAGCAGCTATCATCGCCCAGAAAAACATTTCTGAACGTTTATCCATAAGTTCTTGTAACGATTTAAGATTATCACTTTGTTGAATTGTAGTCATTTTATTATCCTGCAATCGCTGTAACTCATCATAAAATACGATTAGGTGCCTTAAGGCTGCCTTTAACATATCTATTTCCTTTCAAATATTACGTTGCCGTAACACACCCTACAAAAGAATTATTATTAATACCATTTCTTTATAAAGATGCGCCGAATTTAGCCCACGCAGGTGGGCTTTGTTTGAGTAGCCCCACTCTTTCAGAGTGAGGGCGATTAAGCCGAGCCTCATACAGAATTGGTATAACCAATAACCAATTACTCATTCACAATCACCAACTTGCCCATCATCGAACCCGCTTCCAATAACTGATGCGCGATCGCAACTTCTTCCAACCCAAATGTCCGATTAACACAAACCTTCAATTTACCATCATCCATCAACTTTCCACATTCTGATAAAATCTCTCCATGATGCTCTAATACTTCTACCATTCCTTGCATCTTCGGGGTTAACATCAACTCCAAACCAATTCTTAAATTACGCTGTCTGGCGACTTTCCAATTTGTTTCTGCCTTTGGTTGTAAAATCGTGACAATATCGCCGTAAATCCGTATCGCTGGAAATGTTCTCTCAAAAGTCTCGCCGCCAACGGTATCGAAAGCTAAATCTACACCTTCACCGTTAGTCCAATCTAAAATTGCTTTGACAAAATCAGTTTGCTGATAATTAATGGCATAATCAACCCCTAGGTCCTTGACAAAATCAGCTTTTTGCTGAGAACTGATCGTAGTACAAACATCAGCACCCTTTAGTTTAGCTAATTGAATCGCCACATGTCCCACACCACCGGCACCTGCATGAATTAAAACCTTTTCACCAGGCTCCAAACGTCCACGCTCGTATAAAGCCTCCCAGGCTGTAATCAACACTAAAGGTGCAGCAGCAGCCTCAATAAAAGATACAGATTTAGGCTTGAGAGCTACAAACCGTTCATCTACAGTTGTGAACTCCGCATAATTACCTTGGCGATCGCCAATTCCCCCATTACAAAAATATACTTCATCCCCTACTCTAAAACGCGTAACTGCAGAACCTACCGCTTCCACCACACCGGCACCATCACATCCTAAAATTGCAGGCATTTGATCGGGATAGAAAGTACCGCGTTTGCGAAGTTTTGTATCGATAGGGTTAACGCCAGCAGCTTTTAAACGTACTAAAAGTTCTGTATTACCAGGAGGAAGTGGGTTTGGGATTTCCCGTAATTGCAAAACTTCCGGGCTTCCCGGAGCTGTCATTATTACTGCTTTCATGCTTTTGATTTTTTTTCAACCACACTAGATAAATGTACATTATTATGTACGCGCTATATAGCGGTTTTGATGAAGCGTGGAATACTGTTCTTGTGGTACGGGCATCCCTGCCCGTCTTAATTTTGACAACAATAAGTAGTTAAACATAATTGATTACACAATGACGGTAAATATTTTTGTTTACCTACTTATTTGTATTACAGGTTTTTTTATGATTAAAAAGTATTTAACAAATGAATAATTTATGATTCTTATCATATTGATATTGATAAATTACATATAAATAATTTAGTTTACCTTATCATAATTTTTATGCATGCAGATATAAAACATAATAAAAATAGGAATTAAAGTAATTCTTGCGATGGTTTTTTCCCTGTAGCTTTTACCTAAATTAGAGGCATTTTTAATGCGTTACAAATTGGCATTAATTGTTGTCTGTTGTTCAATAGTTATCGGATGCCTCGCTTATTTCAATTACAAATCAAGACCAGAAGTTGCTGAAGCAAAGGGTGTTACTAGTACTCAGTCCTCACAATCTAAATTTTTAACTCCAAAGCAGAAACGATCAAAAACTGATACCGCAGTTTCTAATCCAAATCAGGAAAATAGTAAGTCCACTCAAGTAGAACAGCCTCCTGATAAAAAGTCCAATGTCGATAAGCCTGTAGCAGTCACAAAGAAAGTATCTAACATGGGTTGTTCTGCACCAAAGGGCAGAAGCAGCTACATGAGGTTAGAGAAAACAGGAAGAAGCAATAAACTCGGAAATCCGCTCTACAGACTTTGCTTATATGCACAAGGGCGGGTTCTAGATGCTTATGACACCGTTAACGGAAGGCACTATACCCAAAATAGAAATCGACATAAATCGGGAACAGAAGCACCTTCACCAGATGGTACATATCGGGTTGCAAGATGGATTGTCCCAGGTACTCTTCCAGAAGTCGGCAGACGTTTCTTACCGATATATCCCAGATTCCGCACTGGCCGTACAGCATTAGGAATCCACTACGATCCATCATTTGAAAAGCGTAATGGTGAAGATGGGACAGCAGGTTGCATTGCTCTGACCAAAAGGTCTGATTTAGACAAGGTGTTGACATATCATCGAAGATATCGATTTAGATATATCTATGTCGATATTCAGTAAGAATTTTGTCTCTATCAGTTGTGCATTTTCGGTAATCAAAAGTCCGTATAATACACAAATCGAGGAGTAAACAACATGTTGAAAGCTTTCATGGCTAGCGCATTAATTCTAGGTTCAACCTTAACCATGTCAGCACCTGTGATGGCGCAGACACAAGAGTCTCTAGAAGGCAAAAGCTATCAAGTAGCTCAAAGAGGAGGCTCAGCTACTGTATGTACTCGTGATAGATACAGTTATCTCAACCTAAGAACTGCTCCAAGCTTCCGGAGCCGTGTAATAGCAAGAATTCAGAATGGGGAATATTTGACTATACTAAGGTCAAATCGCAATTGGCATAAAGTTAGCTACGAACGTCAAATTGGTTGGGTAAGTAGAGATTTTGTTTGTAAGAGTGCTGATAATAAATATACTCCTAAGCTATACGATGCTTATATATGTACTCGCCATAGACATGTTCACTTACGGGAAAAACCAACTAGAAGAAGTCGTCTTCTAACAAGAATGCCTAACGGAACTCGATTTATATATTATGGTACTCGAGACTTTTACCCTGACGAATTTCTCCTAGCTAAATATAAAGGAATTAGTGGTTATGTAAAGGGGAGATTTGTCTGTTTGTACTAATTACCTAACTAATTGAGGGAGGGAAATTAGGAATCCACTACGATCCATCATTTGAAAAGCGTAATGGTGAAGATGGGACAGCAGGTTGCATTGCTCTGACCAAAAAGTCTGATTTAGACAAGGTGTTGACATATCATCGAAGATATCGATTTAGATATATCTATGTTGATATTCAGTAACAATTTTGTCTCTATCAGTTGTGCATTCTCGGTAATCAAAAGTCCGTACAATACACAAATTAAGGAGTAACAAGATGTTGAAAGCTTTCATGGCTAGCGCATTAATTCTAGGTTCAACCCTAACCATGTCAGTACCTGTTGCTGCACAGACACAAGAGTCCTTAAGTTATGGTTCAACCAATACCAAGTCAGCACCTGTTACAGCACAGACACAAGAGTCCATAGAAGCAAAAAGCTATCAAGTAGCTCAAAGAAGACGCTCTGCTTATGTATGTACTCGCGATAGAAACGGTTATCTCCGCCTAAGAGCTTGGCCAAGCCTGAGAAGCCGTATAATAGGAAGAATTAATAATGGGCAATATTTGACTATATTAAGGTCAAAGGACAATTGGTATAAAGTTAACTACCAAGGTCAAATTGGTTGGGTAAGGGGAGATTATCTTTGTGGGGGTGATCAACCTACATATATTACTCCTAGTAGATACGATGGTTATGTATGTACTCGCGATAGATACGGTTATCTCAACCTAAGAAGTGGCCCAAGCTTACGGAGCCGTGTAATAGGAAGAATCCCTAACGGAACTCGATTTACATGGTATGGTAGTCGAGACTTCGACATTAACTCCTTTGTCCGATTTACACACGAAGGAACTAGTGGTTGGGTAAACGCGAGATATCTCTGCTTCTACTAATTACCTATTTGATATTGGTCAATTAGTTGTAAACAAAGTAGAAAATAATTCTGGATGAGGCTTACTTGAAATAAAGTAAAAGTCTTCATTGTCCCATTACCCTGTTGGTAGTGGGACTTTGTCGGTTTTTCTCTAGTTAAAACGACTTCGACTTGCGGCTAATGTCTGAAATATTCTAAATTAGGTGTTGAATAAAATCACCTTTCTTGGTTAGTCTATAATTCTCTACAAGAAAAATAATCATATTCAACTAAAAATAATTAGCTATTTCAAATAGTTTTTTAATTTCGTTGTCGAAATATTAATCATAAGATTATGATTTACAGCACAATGGTTGTACATGAAGTACAACCATTAATGATTAAATTCTTGTGGTACGGGCATCCTGCCCGTTTATGATGTACCGTAAACGAGTATGAAATATGCTGTATAACTTTGATTAACCTATGACAACCCGTCTTTTGTCATTATTTTTCACAGATGATAGGTTATCAGAATTAAACAATTAAATACAACCATTATTAGATATACATTATTTCTTTCCAGTCGAATTATAGAGATCGTAATCCTCTATAAATTGTCTGGAATTATTGTGGTTTGACATCAAATAAAAATATGATTTTTTGCAATTAACTTTATAAAATATTAAGGTTTATAGGTATGATTTTTACGTAATAATTAAAAATCATGGTAATAATATTTAGAAGCCATTCAATATATTATCCTATGTAGTTTTGAATAGTTATAGGTTTTTGTAAAACTTTTAGTCTAATTCTTTATACAAAAAGTTGTACAACCGGTAACTGTTTAATTACTAATCCTAGACATTTAAATCTTAAACAGGGAAACATGAAAGTAAATCAATCGAGTCAAGTTTATTATTTCTGGCAAGACGAAAATAACACCTGGGGAGTTACAGTAGCCGATAGCGCTGAAGATAATTTTTCCGTAATTAAAGAATTTACCATACCCGAACTATCTGCGATTACAGCCCCAGAAAACGAAGGTGGAAATGGTGAAGGTGCTGCTTGGGGAGATGCTATTGTTAGCAATGATGAAAAACGGATATTTATTAACGCTAGAAACGCTGACAAAGTAGTAGTTATTGATACGGAAAAAAACCAAGTTGAAACTATTTTAGATGTTGACGATCGCCCAGTTCATAGCTTTGCATATAAAGATGAAATTTGGGTTCATGTAGATGGTAATGGTGGATTTAACGTTATCGAGCAAAATACTCTAGAAGTATCAGAATTTATCGCTGCGAATACAGTCGGTACTGGTCATGGTAAGTTACTTGTATCACCAAAATTGGGAGCTAATACTTACGTTACAAACACCAGAGAACCTTCTGTATTTCCGATTAATTTAGAAACAAGAAAAGTCAGCCCTCCCATTGAAATTGGTGGTGGAAATCCTGAAATTGGTACCCACGATAAAGGATACAATCCTGCAACTGGATTGGCATTTGTTCAGCTTACGGGTGGTGCGGGATTTTCTTTTATAGACACCAAGACTAATGAAGTTGTTTTAGATCAAGTACCCATAGTGGGGAGAATAGCCCATACTCCAGATGATGAATATATTCTGATTCTGAATGCTGCAGCCGAAGAAAAGGATATCGGTATTTGGAATACCACTCTCGAAACTCATAGCCAACCAGAATTTGATGCAGAAGTAACTATTGGTGGGCAAGTTAGCGTTAACGGAACAGAATTTTATCAAGATGGTAGTGATTGGGAAGCTTGGATACCTCAAACAGAGGGAGATAATGTCGCGGTTTTAGATTTAAGTACAAATGAAGTCGATTATATTCCCGTAGGAAATTTAACCATACCCGAAGGTGTAAGACACTTTTCTCGTATCGGCGAAATCGACGAAGATTATTTCTTTACCTATTCAGACGAAGGTGGTAAGAGAATAGATTTAGATACCTATGAAGTATCAGGTGAATTCGAGCTTCCAGGGCGAATATCCCGAATGGCAGTTGTAGATACACAAGAGCCTGATAATTCTACAGATGTATCCTTTGAGCCAGTATTTGGAAGCATTGACGGCGAGATTATTGAAGTAGAAGGTAGTAACCAAATTATTTTTGCTGGCGACTCCAATGATTTAATCGACGCTTCCATTAGCAGTACCGGCAATAACCGTATTTATGCTGGTAGTGGTGACGATACTTTAGTACTAGGAGCAAAAGACAGAATTGTCGGTGGTGAGGGCAGTGACAAGTTTTTTGCAACTTCCGGCGGTGATAATAGTATTACTGGTGGTGCGGGTGCAGATCAATTTTGGATTGTTGTTGCAGAAATTCCTGATGGGGCGAATATGATTACTGACTTTACCACAGGCGAAGACGTAATTGGTATTGCTGGTTTGGGTATTGGTTTTGAGGATTTAAGTATCACTCAACAGCAAAATAATACCTTGATTGCTGTTAATCATTCAGATTTAGCAGTTTTAAAAGGAATTAGCGCCGATAGTTTGAGTGTGGATCATTTTGCTTTTGCTTAAGAGTTAATTTGACTGATCAATTGAATCATCCTATCCTAATTTCCAGGCTCAGCCTGGAAATTAAAATCAGATTTTTAGATTACCCTTTCATAAAAAATGAATAACCGTAATTCTTATACTATTAAACCTGGAGATACCCTAAGCGCGATCGCACAACGTCACTTAGGTAGCGCCAACCGTTGGCGAGAGATAACTAAAGATACGGGAGAATGCTTTACTGAAGATGAAGCCCGACGGTTACAAATCGGTCAAATTGTTTATTTACCCTTACAAAATACTAATATCAAAGCTAATTGCGATCGCAAAAAAATTAGTAACAATGGTTTAAAATTTATTGCAGACCATGAAGGAATGATACTATATCTTTACAATGACCCAGCCAATCATGCCACAATTGGTATTGGTCATTTAGTACATTATGGACCGATAAATGGCAGCGAACCAGAAGAATTTAAAGTTGGAATTACAAAACAGCGAGCCATGGAGATTTTACGTGGTGATGTCATTCAAGCCGAACAAACTGTTAATAAACTTGTAAAAGTACCCCTGAACCAAAACCAATTTGATGCCCTTGTAAGTTTTGTATTTAACATTGGCGAAACACAATTTGCTTCATCTACATTGTTAGCCAAATTAAATAATCAAGATTATAATGCTGTGCCAACCGAATTAAATCGTTGGGTTTATGCTGACGGTAAAAAATTGCCAGGTTTAATCAATCGTCGTCGGGATGAGGGAAATTTATTTAATCGATAAGACTCTTATTGGGAGCATCTCAAATGTGTAATATCAAATCCGTTGGCATCGGAATTATATATTTTTGCAGCCTCGGGGCGCAGAGGTAACTGCCTCGGAACACAGAGGTTTTTCAGTTATATTTTTAATCATTACTCATTACTTATTACTCATTACTTATTACTCATTACTCATTACTCATTACTCATTACTCATTACTCATTACTCATAAAAATTAATAATGCCAAACTTCTCTGAAAATAACCCCTTACTCGGAACTTGGAAACTAATCTCAATAACCGCTATATTTCCCGACGGGAATATTAATAACGAAGCATTTGGAGTTAACCCCATTGGCTACATCACCTACACCCCAGAAAGTAAAATGATGGTGATATTCTCAAAAAATCAGCGTCCATTATTAAGCGGTAATTCAGCTTCACCCCTCACTGCTGCCATACATTCTGTACCAATTGAAGAACGAGCACAAGCATTTTCTACTTTCAACTCATACGCTGGAAGTTACACCCTTGAGGGCGACAAAGTTATTCATCATGTAGAAATCGCATCAATTCCCAATCGTATAGGTAAAAATTTAACAAGAACCTTTAAATTAGATGGAAATCGAATTACCATTACAACCCCCCCAAGTAAAAGCGATAATGTACCAAAAGTTTTTGAATTGGTTTGGGAGCGTATGGAATAACTATTGATGATTGTAAAATATAGAAAACCGCGAAACTTGAAGAAGTTTCACGGCTTGTAACGTAATGTGAGGAGCTTAACTTTATAATTATTATAGCTAGCAAGTTGCTGCCCTAACTCTTCGTATCAATTTCTGTAACGAAAATTTTTAATCAGATGTTTAAAAAAATAAAACCGTGGGATATTTCAGGGAGGGCCACGGTTTCTAATATGGTGTAAGGAGACTTGCTTTATTTGTTCTCATTGTATAATTCCGGAGCAGTAATGGTTTGCTGGTAACATTTTTGGTAACGAGCTTATTTTATTGAGAAATTATGCACTCGTTACCAAAAGTAAAGTTTCTCCATAAATTTGACAAAATATTTCCTAAATGTGATATTACATCTTGCAAGAAATGAAGTACATCCCTCCTCAATCCTCCTCTTGCTAAGGGTAGGGTGGGCGACAGCACGGGTGGGCTATTTGCCGTACCTGACGAAGCTGAAATATGGTGTATATGATTTTTGAGATAAAGTACATCACCATATTGTAAAACTCTTGTGGTACGAGCATCCCTGCCGCTGTCAATGTACCTGATCAAAATAAAATCAGCTGTATCTACAACAAAGCACCGCCACAACTGGAGCCGCTACCAGCGGTACAGCCATAACAATAGTTAGCAGTTTGTACTTCACTAATCAAGTTTAAATTATCAGCTTCGAGCAACTTCGCCACAGTAATAGTTTCTCCCTTAGGAGTTTTCGCAGGAATATTCATTATTTGGTTAAAGTCGCAATCGTAGACGTTGCCGAGATAATCAATGGAAAGTTCGTCGCGACACATGAGATTTTCCACAGTAGCGGCATTAAAATTCGATTCCAAAAAGTGCAAATAAGGCGCGTATAATTTTGTTCTTTCTAAATGGAATTTAGTTCTACCAACCGGTAAATTCGTGATGGCGAACAAGTTGTTAAATACAATATCAAAGTTATCTTGCAAGAAGATTTTGTAATCTTGTTCTAACTTAACTTGATTGGGAGTCAGAGAAAATTTTTCGCTTGTGGGTAATTGTGGGTTGTAAACCAAATCCAAAATCAAATCTGATTCTTTGCCATAACCTAATTGATTCAACCATTGCAGCGCTTTCACCGAAGCATCAAAAACACCATTACCGCGCATTTTATCAACATTATCAGCAAGATAACAGGGTAAAGAAGCAACAACCTTAACTTTATGTTTAGAGAAATATTCTGGGATATCGCCAAATCCATCTTCAAAATAAATCGTTAAATTCGAGCGAACAATTATTTGTTTACCATTTTTACTGGCAGCTTCAACAAGTGGTTTAAATCCATAATTCATTTCCGGTGCGCCACCAGTCAAATCTATCATTTTAATTTGCTCAAATCTGTTAATTAGTTCAATTAATTGTTGGCAAACTTGAGGAGAAAGTTCTTCAGTTCTTTTTGGACTTGCTTCTACATGACAATGACTGCAAGCAAGATTACAACGTCTACCTAAATTAATTTGTAAAACATTGATTTCCTTTTTTGTCAAAGCAGAAGTAATTTTATGTTTGAAAGGAGTTACTGTAGTTTGAATCATAATTTTACAATTTAGGAATTAGGAGTTAGGAATTAGGAATTAGAGGATATTTGATATCATGTCCGGTTAAATTAGCATTCTGTAGGGGTTGAGTAATGAGTAACTCGTTCCGAAGTAAGAAGTAAGAAGTAAGAAGTAATGAGTAAGAGTAAAAGGGTTATGTTGGTAAGGGCCGCCATTTTTAAGTCTTGGTTATATAGTAAGTAATTAGCCGGACTTGATATGAAAAGTATTTGGCGGTTAAAACCGCTACTACCCGAGACAAAGTCCACCGTAAGGTGGACTATTGAATAATAAGCCGCTGCCACGGCGGCTTCATGTGTAGCTGCGGTTGAAACCGCCATGCAATGTATAAAAAATATACTTTTAAAACATCCTCTTAACTATTCACTATTCACTATTCACTACTATTAACAACAACCGCCGCCGTCATAGTTCCAAGTTGAATCAGTGACAATCACATTTTCTGGTGATTTATGAGCCAATTGCTCAGCAGTTTTATCGCATATAGCCGCCGGAATTCCTCGCTGTAAAACCTGACCATTATGATCGTAAAATGCATCTGAACCGTTATATATTGCTGTTTTACCAGTAAAAACGCAAGCTCCATCTTCTGGAACTTCTACTTTAAAAGCTACCGAATCAAGACTTTCCAAAAGTAGGTCTTTTTCTAAATTATAAGTAGTAGTATCAAGCAGACGATAAGGACGACGAGCACGAATTTCTATTTGTCCAAAACCAACATTTATAATACGTTGAATATACTCCTCATAAGTCAACGCACCAGATAAACACATTGCCCGTAAACGCTCATCTTTTTGTAAATGTTCTGGTATTGGACGTGTTGCAATTGGATCGCTCATTTGTAAGCGTCCGCCCGGTTTTAATACACGATATGCTTCTTTTAAAGCACGAGTTAAATCTTCCGGTTCAAAAATATTAAAAAGACAGTTTTGCGCTACAATATCAACTGAACTATCAGCAACTGGTAAATTAAAAGCATCCCCTTCGCGAATTTCTACAAAGCTAGTATCAAACCAAGGATTATCTTTTGCTGCAACTTCTAAATTCTCCTTGGCAGCTTCCCGCATAGATGCAACTGGATCTACTGCAATTACTGCACCCGCTCGACGTGAAAAATAAGCAAATTGTAAAGCTTCTAAACCACCACCAACTCCTACATACAATACGGTAGGTTGATTAGTTAGTTCATTAGCATGAACTGTAGTACCGCAACCGTAGTTCATTTGTTGCATTTTCAAAGGAATATTTAATCCCGGTAAATGCATGGGCGTACTTTGCACGCAACAAAGCCCCGCTTCGGGAGTTTGCGCTACTTCACTGTAAAATTGGGCTGCTGTATCTAGGTAAGTCATTCGATTTTATAATTTAGATTTTAGATTTACGATTTTAAGGACACACCAGTGAGTTATTGCAATGTGCTATAGCGTTTCGCTGTATAAATATAGCGGTTTTCACTTGGATAAAATACACTCTTGTGGTATGCGTATCCTGCCCGTACTTTGTTACAGGCTCCAGAGTTACCACAAAATTTTTTGGGTTATTGTATTGCATTCAACGGAAAATAGCTATAGTAAGGTAACAACTTTTTGTACTAGCCCTTCGACAAATGTTCACTGAAAAAAGAGGTAGCAGGTTAAATACCTCTACCACTGTTGATTCTACAAGGATGGCTAAAATCTGGATACAGATTCAATCTTTAATATATTTATTTAAATATGATTCATCCTTTGTTAAATGAGTTTTTGCTGAGAGAAAGCTTGGATAATGTTAAATTTTTCGATTCGGTAAACAGTGAGTAGTCAGCGCCCCAGGAGGGGAAGTCAAAAGTATCAAGGTAATAACTATTAAAGCCCTCGCGACAAATTAAATAAACACTCGCCAATCAAAAAGCTATTTTTTACAAGGGTTTTGGCTGGTGTTTCTTAAGAGTGAGTAGTGAGTAGTCAATAGTGACGTGTTTAAATTTCTCCCCTTGTCTCCCCATTTCCTTGTCTCCCCATCTCCCCTTCACTCCCGCAAAACATAACCAACACCGCGTACCGTTTGAATTAAGCGCTTTTCTTTATTCGCTTCCAACTTCAACCGCAGGTAGCGCACGTAAACTTCAATAATATTGGAATCCCCCATAAAATCGTAACCCCAGACTTCTTCGAGAATGCGATCGCGTGTTATAACTTGTCGGGGATGGGAGAGTAAATATTCGAGTAAATCAAATTCTTTTGCTGTCAATTCAACTAATCGCGAATTTCGGTAAACTTCCCGAGTACTACGGTTTAATTTTAAATCCTCAAATTGTAAAATATCTTCGGAACTTTCGTCAGATTTCCTACGAATACGTGCCCTGACTCTCGCTAATAATTCCTCAACACTGAAGGGTTTGACTACATAATCATCCGCTCCTGCATCCAAACCAGCAACGCGATCGCTAACTTCATCTTTGGCAGTTAACAAAATAATCGGTACTTTATCCCCAGTGCTTCGCAAGCGTCTGCAAATTTCTAAGCCAGTCATACCTGGTAGCATCCAATCTAAAAGGATTAAATCGGGATGAGACGAGCGTGCCATTGTTAATCCGGTTAATCCATCATTTGCCACGCTAACTTGATAACCTTCAAAACCCAATTCTAATTCTACAAATTTAGCCAGTTTAACTTCATCTTCCACCAATAAAATGTGCGCTGTCATAAAGATTAATTATTCTATATATTTAAAATTGTCTTCTGTTCTGATTTTATGTATATATCATGACTTTTTTCAAGACTTGATGTTACAATTACTTAGATTTTCTTTTACAAAATTGTATATAATTTAAATTTATTGTAAAAAATCTTGTGACTAGGTTAAAAATTACTAATTGTAACCAAAAAGGTTTTTTAAAAATCAAAAAAAATAATAATATCTCATAATATCAAATAATTATTTAGGAAGAATATATGCTATTGGAATCTCAGCATTGGCAGCAGAAACAGCGAACTTTAGAAGTTTTGTCATCTCTGAGTTATCGGAGTGGAGAACTAAACAAATTTTTACAAGAAATTGCTATAGGTGTTAGTCAGTTAATTACTATAGATTGGTCTGTAGTTACCCTTGCCCGCAATGGTTTTGATAAAATTCTGGCTAGCAGTATAGAACTAGATAATTACGATACAACTTATTCATTGCACGGAGTTGTAACTGGAACAGTAGTAGAAACAGGAAAAAGTCTCACGGTTGATGATACTAAAACCTGCACCGAATATGGTCAAGTCCCCGAAGGATATCGTTCTTATTTAGGAGTTCCTTTACGAACTTCCCAAGGAGAGGTTATCGGTACAATTTGTTCCTTTCACCAACAACCCCGTAAATACAATTCTGAAGAAGTTGCCATTGTAGAATTATTCGCTGAGCGTGCAGCAACCGCAATTGATAATTATCAACTTTATCAGCAACAATGTAAATTTAATGAAATATTAGAAGCTGAAGTTGCCAAAAGAACGGAAGAATTAAAAGCGGCCCAAGAAAAGCTTGTAGAAAAAGAACGTTTAGCTGCAATTGGAGAATTTGCTTCCGGTATTATTCACGAAATTCGTAACCCTTTTACGACAATGAAAATGGGTTTAAATTACTTTAATAGAATTGATAAATCTGAAGCTTCTCAAATGCGATTATCTTTAGCATTAGAAGAAGCAGATAGATTAGAAAGATTATTACAAGAAATCTTGCTGTATGCAAAACCTCAGAAATTACAGCTACAAAAAATTGATATAAATAAATTTATTACACAAATGCTAGAATCCTTGCGAATCATGCCAGCCGCAAACCAACGCCATATAGGATTTTATCCCCCATCAACTCAGCTTCATGTGATGGGAGACAAAGATAAACTCAAACAAATAATTATTAACTTAGTTCGTAATGCTTGCGAAGCGATAAACCTTGGAGAAACCGTAAAAATTCAGCTTGAAAAGAATCTTAAACAGGAAGTATCGATTAATATTTGCAACGGTGGTGAACCTATCCCTCCAGAAGTTTTGCCGAAATTGACTCAGCCTTTTTACTCGACAAAATCTTCTGGAACTGGATTAGGGCTGGCAATAGTTAAACGCATAGTAGAATCTCATAATGGTGAATTGTTGATTAAATCTTCAGCTGAAGAAGGAACAATCATAAGCGTTAAATTACCTATTTGCTCTTAACAATAAGCAGTAATATCTTCACCACATTCATCCGCAAGATAACATAAAGCTTTAAAGCGCAAAGTCACAACTTCCTCGTAAAGGGGATTTAATTTACACATTGGAGGAATGTGAAATAACTTACGACCAAAAACTACTATATCCCGTTCAAAAGGACATTGTGCGGGAATTAGTTTACAAAGAAAATGGGCTAATTTGGCATTATGAATTTCTTGAGAATCTATCCATCGACGAATTGGGAAAAGAAAGTCGCACCGGGATTTAATTTGAGCAAAGCTTGTCATGATTTTTTATCTCCTAAGTTAATAGCAAGTTAAATCCTCTTCTACATCTAAATAGGTTGGGATTTTGTATTTTATGGATTTCTTTAACAAACATTTCTAACTACATACAGCTATTTAAAGGTTCCGGATAGTTTGAAAATAAAAAAAATGTCAAATAATTGACGTATTTACAAGCATGAAAACTACCAAATTTACATAAGATTCCGATTAATTTCCGATTAATTTCTTATTAATTAATAAATAGTTATTTAGTTGCAAATGAATTTTAGAGTAATTTTATGGCAGTTGTAATACCATTTCAATTAAAACTGGTAGATATCAACCATGTAGAGACAGCGTGCATACTGCAACCTCTCCTGCCTATTTTGATTTGTATCTAGAATCTAATATGTCATCAAAATTTAAAAAATTCAGTTAAAAAATTAACCAACCTAGTTACTAAAACCGGGTTTCAGGTTTACTTTAGGATTTATATAACAACCATTAGATTATCAATAAGATAAGATAGCAGCGTAGACACAGGGCTATTTGTAAAATACAGCCCAATAATAACTAGCTACGAAGCCATAATTAAGATGCCCAAGTGGAAACTTGTAACAGAATTTAAATTTGATAGCGCCCATTACATCAAAGATTATAATGGCCCTTGCGGTAGGATGCACGGCCATACTTATACAGTACGAATTGAAGCCATTAGTAGCAAATTACACTCCTCAGAATATTGTCCTCATCCGGTGATGGTTGCTGACTTTAGAAGTTTACGTTGGGCTAAAAAAGATGTTAGCAAAGGAGGATTGGATCATTGTATTCTCAACGAAGTCATGCCGCCAGAATATGAAACCACGGCGGAGATGATTGCTAAATATATATACGACGAAACCAAGAAGAAATTACCCGAAGGTGTGAAAATCAAAGTTGCTGTATCGGAAACGCCGAATTCTTGGGCTGAGTATGAGGATGATCATGATTGAGGTATTTGGCGTTGAATTGAAAGCACAATCAAGGGTAAAAATATTAGGATTTTTTTGGTTGAAGGGACACCTAATAGTATATTGACAGCGGAAATTATTAATTGGACGGGTAAAGTAATTGTTGCACCGCGATAAGCCCTACCCTACGGGAACACCTTCGGTGAACGGGTATGCGCTTCGCGATCGCAACTTCCCGAACATTGACACCAAGCATATTCCTGTGCTTAAGAAATAACCGGCAAGCTTCTCCAATGCTGAAAATTCTCCCTTGTGTTGTATGCAACATTTTACAATAAATTGCTTATTTAATTACTAATCGGATTTCACGGTAGGAAAACCACACCTAATAAGATAAATTTTGACATTTGGAATATAGTTGAATCACGTTAAGCTTTATTAAAGTAGCTTTTTATTACGATTCGTGATAATAGACTCTCGGTTATTGTTAACTTTTAATTGCGCTGTTTGAGAAATCCCTAATGCTAGAGAAAATCTTTGATTATCTTCAATATAATTTCAGTATTGAAGCATCTATAGTCTTACTTATTCTGATATTTCTGGAAGCCGTACTATCCGCAGATAACGCCATTGCCCTCGCTGCCATCGCTCAAGGGCTTGATAACAAAAAACTGGAACGTCAAGCTCTCAATATCGGTTTAATTTTTGCATATGTATTGCGAATTACTTTGCTGCTTACTGCCACTTGGGTACAAAAATATTGGCAGTTCGAGTTAATTGGTGCAGCTTATCTACTTTGGTTGGTATATCAACACTTTACCTCAGAAGAAGACGAAGAACATCAACATCACGGTCCCCGTTTCGTATCGCTGTGGCAAGTAATACCCGTAATTGCCCTGACAGATTTAGCCTTTTCTTTAGATAGTGTGACTACAGCGATCGCCGTTTCCAATACAAGATGGTTAGTAATCACAGGAACCACCATCGGTATAATTACCTTAAGATTTATGGCGGGTTTATTTATTCGTTGGTTAGATGAATTTGTCCACCTGGAAGACGCAGGTTATATAACCGTTGCATTTGTAGGCTTACGCTTGTTATTGAGAGTAGTTAACGAAGCTTTTGTTCCCCCTCAGTGGATAATGATTAGTGCTATTGCGATCGTCCTAGCCTGGGGATTTTCTAAGCGCACCGTTCCAGCAGTTATAGAACTTACACAAGTTACAGCAAATACAGAAGTAACAACAACTACAAAAATTCCAGAAGTTACAAAACTTACAGAAGAAAGCGAAAAAACAGCAAGTAAGAATTAAAAAACCGGGAATTGGGCATGGTTTGAGGGAATTAAGAATTAAGAATTA